>CAZZHV010000061.1:0-1836 GCA_964654135.1 uncultured Candidatus Saccharibacteria bacterium | reverse complement strand
AGCTCATTATCGAAGAAGCTGGTGGTAAAGTGACCGATATTGATGGCAACGAGCAGCGATACGACCAGCCTATCCGTGGCGCAATTATCTCCAACGGCAAACTACATGATGTACTTGTAAAACATTTAGCCAATTATGGCGCAGAGGACTACTTAGGCTACTAAATATGAAAATCCAAGTTATTACACTATTCCCAGAGATGTTCGAAGGCGTTATGAACAACAGCATGTTGTGGAAGGCTCAAGATCGTGGCGCATTTACGATTGAATATATTAACTTGCGTGATTACGGCCTAGGTCCGCGTAAGCAAGTCGACGATACGCCATATGGCGGTGGCGACGGCATGCTTCTAAAGCCCGAGCCGTTAATTGCTGCTATTGAATACGCCAAAGAACGCGACCCAGAAGCCACTGTAATGCTTCCTACGCCTCGGGGCGCTGTATACAAGCAATCTGACGCTAAAGCGTTTGCGGCAGCCGACAAGGGCCTTATTATCGTTTGTCCGCGCTATGAGGGTTACGATGAGCGCGTTGTGCAGTACATTGACCGACTTTTTTGTATTGGTAGCTATGTGCTAACTGGCGGCGAACTGCCAGCCATGATCGTTATCGACAGCGTGGTACGCTTGTTGCCCGGTGTTTTGGGCGGCGAAACCAGCGCCGAAATTGAATCGTTCCAAGAGGACGACGAAAACATCGAATTTCCGCAATATACTCGCCCGGAAGAATTTCGTGGCCAACGTGTACCAGATGTACTCCTGAGCGGTCACCACGCCGAAATTGCCAAATGGCGCACCGAACATTCTCGCAAAGACTAACTATTGCTCGTAGAAATCTACACGACGCTCGGTAGTTGTATTCCACTCGCCACCGTAGAGGTCGCCCATGTGTTCGGTTAACTCATCAAGTGAATTGCTGTGTACGGCCAGGATACTAATAGGGAAGTTATCGCTGCCGATGTTTTCTGCCGCCGTAAGGTCAAAACCGACTGCCGAGCCATTGGGTAGCAGGTCGAAATTAGTAGCATGGTTAGCCCAACTAATAAAATTGTTGGTGCCATCTGGTGCGGCCATAGTGCCGGTTGCATAGCCATTGGCATGCGCATCTCTTGCTACGAGCAAGCATGTGTTAGCGATACGCTCTTCTTCGGCTTTGGCACGAGCCTTGAGGTAGTTTTCTATATTAGTATCGGGGACAGCTTCAATAGAAGGGTTTTCGATAAGGAATACAGTGTTAGCGACCAACGATGCGCTAAGGCCTCGACGTTGCATAAAATCATTGATGCGTTCAACACGTTTTCGTGTATATTCGCTTGCAACATTTGCTGAGTGTAGAGAGACGGATAGGCGTTCCATATCTTAATATTATAGCATAAATATGATAATTTTTCAACTGAGTCTGCATCGCACCGCCTATAGGGCTGCGCTGACGGACGATGCTATACTGGAATGGTAAAGGAGGGTATACATGAAATTGCCATTTATCAAACCTGTTCACGCTCACTGCGACCTGCCATGCGGCGTCTACGATCCAGCTCAAGCACGTATCGAAGCACAGAGCGTCCACGCGATTATGCAGAAATATGATGGTCTCGACGAGTCTAATAAAGTTCGCGCTATCATCATCAAAGAAGAGCGCGCTGAGCTCGTAAAGCACCATTTGTGGGTCCTATGGACTGATTACTTTAAGCCAGAACACCTCGAAAAGTATCCAGATTTGCACGACAAGTTCTGGAAAGCTACCAAGCAAGCAGGCGAGTGTAAGCACCACACCGATCCAGCCGACGGCCAAAAGTTATTGGACATGATTGATGAAATCGCTGAAATCTTTTGGGAAA
>CAZZHV010000060.1:0-2714 GCA_964654135.1 uncultured Candidatus Saccharibacteria bacterium | reverse complement strand
TATCAGGTACAATAGGCAGGTCACTCGTGTGAATATTTTTACAGTATGCACGCAGAACAAAATAGTAATTAATCAAGGAGTCTTCTCTACATGGCAGACACATTTGACCGTAGTAAGCCTCACGTTAACGTTGGTACCATGGGCCACGTTGACCACGGTAAAACTACTTTAACCGCAGCTATTACTGCTGTACTCGCTAAGAAACTTCCTAGCGCAGTTAACAAGCCAATCGCTTACGACCAGATCGACAACGCTCCAGAAGAGCGCCAGCGTGGTATTACCATCGCTACTTCTCACCAGGAGTACGAGAGTGAAAAGCGTCACTACGCACACGTTGACATGCCAGGTCACGCCGACTACGTTAAGAACATGATCACCGGTGCTGCACAGGTTGATGGTGCTATTCTCGTTGTGTCTGCAGCTGACGGCCCTATGCCACAAACTCGTGAGCACGTTCTTCTCGCTCGCCAGGTTGGTGTGCCAAAGATCCTCGTGTTCCTCAACAAGATGGACCTCGCAGACCCAGAACTTACTGACCTCGTTGAAGAGGAAGTTCGCGAACTCTTGGAAAAGAACGGTTTCGACAAGGACTGTCCTATCATCCGCGGTTCTGCTGCTAAGGCTCTCGCCGGCGACGCAGAAAACGAAGATGCTGTTATGGCTCTCGTTTCAGCTATGGACGACTACATTCCACAGCCAGAGCGCGACCTCGACAAGCCATTCTTGATGCCTGTTGAAGACGTATTCTCAATCAAGGGCCGTGGTACTGTTGCTACCGGTCGTATCGAACAGGGTATCGTTAAAATCAACGACCCAATCGAAATCGTTGGTATCCGCGACACCAAGTCTTCAGTTGTAACTGGTATCGAAGCTTTCAAGAAGCAGCTCGACCAGGGTCAAGCTGGTGACAACGCAGGTGTTCTCTTGCGTGGTATCGAACGCGACGACATCGAGCGCGGTCAGGTTCTTGCTAAGCCAGGTTCTGTTAACCCACACACTGAATTCGAGTCAGAAGTGTACATCCTCAGCAAAGACGAGGGTGGCCGCCACACTCCATTCTTCAAGGGTTACAAGCCTCAGTTCTACTTCCGTACAACTGACGTAACTGGTGAAGTTGAACTTCCAGCTGACAAAGAAATGGTAATGCCAGGTGACACCGTAACCTTTAAGGTTAAGTTGCTCGCCCCAGTTGCTATGGACCAGGGTCTCCGCTTCGCTATCCGCGAAGGTGGCCGTACTGTTGGTGCTGGTGTTGTTACTAAGATCGTTAAGTAATTCGATCTGAAGTAACCACTTCTCTAAAAGAGCCCGGAATTCCCGGGCTCTTTTCTTTGTTGTAAAAAAGTTATATAATATGCATTGTCCAGATTGATGTGGGGACTTCCCACCGCACCTTCATTGGAGGCCCTTGTGGCAGACGAAGCAACACCGGCGACGAAGCGACAGAAGCTGGCTCTGATGCGTACGGTCGAACTCGATCTCCCTGAGGGAGTCACCTACGCGAACATCAGCCTCGAGCAGGCCGCCGCAATTCTCGACAATGTCGAGTTCATCCCGCCGAGCGACGCAGCACTGCTGTTCGCTGCTGACTACGGCATCGCAGTTGCGGATGGCACCAGCTCCTGGGAGCTTCGTGAGATGCTCGACGAGCGTGGTCCGAAGCTGGAGAAGCCTGGCACAGCAACCTACTCCCAGAGGAAGGCGCTGTTGCGAGCTGTTGGCATTGAGTGGCCTAAGGGCGTCGACATCATGAACGTCACGTTCGACGAGGCTCGCAAGATGCTCGACAGCTGTGTACTGCTTCCGCCCAGCGACGAACAACTGGTTCTCGCGGCCGAGCTCGACCTCGAAGTGCTGCCCGGCACATCGTCCGCAGGACTCACCGAGATCCTCACTATGGCCCTCAAGCTGGCTCACGAGGACGCAGACGCCGCCAAGGCCGAGATCATCGCCAACAACCCGGCCATCAGGTCCGACGGCATGATCGTTCTCGACGGACTGCTGTACCGCATCGATCGGATCTTCCGTCGCCGCGGTGAGTGGTTCGCGCAGCTGAGTACCGTCAAGGCGGTTCTCGAAATGATCAAGGAGGCCGGACGCACCTACAAGTGCATCAAGGCCATGCCCCTGATCAACCTGACCCCGGCTCAACCCACCGACCTCATGACCTACACCAGGGAGCACTCCGGCATCCTCCACTAGTGTCGTCTGGACACTGCACGCAAACACACCCTAAATAGGGCGTAACGCGTGAGGGTGGGCTTCTCAATCAACAATTATTACCGAGAAGCCCACCTAGCATCACCTTGTAATTTCCAGCGTAAAGAGTTATAATACGCTTCATATATTAAATTATGTCGAGAACTCGGCTGACCAGTAGAGCCAGCAGAGGTTACGATATCGCACAAAGGGAGTTTATCTACCATGGTAGAAGCAAAGAAAGACCAGAAGCAACGCATTCGCATTCGCTTGAAGGCCTACGACCACAAAGTAATTGACCAGGCTGCAAAGCAAATCGTTGACACCGCTCTTCGTACTGGCGCAACTATTGCTGGTCCAATCCCACTACCAACTGATCGCAGCACATTTACTGTTATCAAGTCACCTCACGTTTACAAGAAGGGTCGCGAACAGTTTGAAATGCGTGTTCACAAGCGCCTTATCGACGTAACTGAACCAACTCCAAAGACCATCGACTCACTCATGAACCTCAG
>CAZZHV010000059.1:0-2987 GCA_964654135.1 uncultured Candidatus Saccharibacteria bacterium | reverse complement strand
CTAAACTCAGACCAAGAAAAAAGCCCTACTTTCGTAGGACTCTTTTCTTGGTGCGCCTGGTGCGACTTTACTCCAACTCTTCAATAGAGTAATTTCGATTCTCCGTAATGGTTGCCTGTCCGCCAATCCAAACAGTATCGTCTATGAACTTTCCATAAATATACGATAACTCACCCATCGCTTCACCCTGCTCTATTCTATAAATTTCTTGAGATGGGAGTACGCCATTTTTCCTCAAGTAGCACAATAATCCTCCGTTAGATGTGCCTGTGGCACATTCTTCAGGAATACCATGGGCAGGATCAAAGTTACGTGCCGATGCTGATGAGCCACCGTCCGTAAGCGCAAATACGTGCAATGAATATGAATCGTGTACGGTGCTAAAAGCTTTGATTGCTTCTGTTTGTGGCTGTAAGCTCGCCAAAACTTGCCTGTCTTTAACTGGGATCATCAAATCTTTGAGGCCAGTTGAAACCATTTGCGGGACCAATGAAGAGTGGAGATCACCAACCTCGATTCCAAGTAATGAGGCTACTTGAGCGGGAGGTACTATCTCACCGAAGATGGCTGACGTTTGCTCCATAAATACAATGTCGTTCCGTACTGAAACAGCTAAATCTCCAGCCATGGTTTGCTGTGTGTAATTACCGTTCGAGATACGACCGAGTGACTTAAGTAGAGACCAAGTTGCGATCGTGGCGTGGCCGCATAGGTCGACTTCATTGGTAGAAGTGAAAAAACGCACTCGTTTATCAGCAGTGTCGCTTTCGGTTACAAATGCCGTTTCAGACAAGCCAACCTGCTGTGCAATAGAAAGCATTTGCGCGTCTGTAAGCTCATCGGTTTCCAAGACTACGCCAGCAGGATTGCCATGTTCACCATTGGCCGTAAAAGCATTAACTATGTACGCTGTTTTTTCAGACATTACATAATTTTATCACTTTATTCCAACCCTACTAAGCCGCTTATTTTCTAAAAACATGCTTGGTGTACTCTACATATTCATCGTCTGTTAACTCTTTTTGGTCACTCGCCTCCGCTGGGCCTTGGCCAAGTGGCCACTCTTCAGCGCCTACAGATAGACAGTGTGGCTTTCGTATTGGATGAAGTCCGTATCTTGCTCGTAGGTCGTTGACAGTATCAAAATCCTCGACAGGTATTAAAAACCATGTGCCTGCTTTGGTGATACTCCAGTTAGTGCCAAATTTCTGACGGCGTTGCTCGGCAATCATTATTCGATCTGTTAATGGCGGAATTGCTTCTTTATAAAAACTGCTTGGGTCTATCTTGAATTGCTTCTCGTAGATAGCGAGCACTTTTTTCATTTCGTCAATGTAGGAGTGTAGCGCAAATAGCGACACAGTCTCGGCAGCTTCTTTGTCGATATTCTCAAATGTTGGGGCACCAATTGCATCCAGAATTTCGAGCATTCGTTTAGCGCGGGCATGGAAGCTATCGGCTATTTTTTGTCGATATTCTTGCCGTTCAACATCAGTAGCCATGGCGTCCATGATACGCTGCATATTGCGAGCCTCTTCTTGATCTTCTTCTGCCATGCTCAAAAGTTCGCGTGCATATTCAGGGTACTTCATCTCTTCATAATACGCGCTACGGGAACGCAGCAAAACAATGACCATAACCAAAGCGTTCGCCAGGCCTGCAGTCAGTGGGTATGCAACTGTCAGGAATGAGTACGTTTGCAATGCAAAAATAGCCGGCAAAAACTTAATGGCGTTAAGTCCAAACGACCAAGCAGCTTCTTCGTGAGGCAATCGCCAAGCCTTGCGCCAGGTCATACTAAAGCCAAGCAGCGTAGCAAATAGCGTTATGCACAATGACAACGTCTTATCTTCGATAACAAACAGCAAGCCAAAGCTAATAAGAGCAAGCGCAAGCAATAGCCAATCCAAACGCAACACTTTAGTGTCTCCGTGAAAGATGGCGATACTAAAAATAGCCAAACAAGCGATCGATGTTACGCCAGTCGCCCAAGCACCAATGCCCGCCTCAGCACTTATTTGTGCAATGAAGCCGTTACCCGCCAGCAAACCCCAAATCAGCCATGAAAATGCATGCGGTTTGATCTTTCCAGCAAGCATGCCCCTAAAGTAGAGCGTATATGCAATGGCAGCCGGAATGAGGGATAGTATACCAAACGCTATTTTTACTGTAGAAGGATCCATTATCGTAGGTGTTCTTGATGGTTGTCATCAAAAATAGGGCGAGCCTGCTGAAGCATGTATCCGCCTTTGCTAGGTGCAAGTTCATAGATCATATTCTTACGTTCGAGCACAATCTGCCAACCATGTTTGACAGCCGCTTCGTACAATGCAGCGTTCGGGTTAAACGCGATGGCGTGCTCGGTTACTTGCAACATCGAAAGGTCACGATGTGTATCACCAACTCCTATACTATCTTCCAGTGACAATCCATGTCTGGCGACAAGATCACGTAATATCTGATCTTTACCGTGCTTTGTTTCGGTAGCGCGTTCGCCGGTAAACTTTCCGTCCACAACTTCAAGCCCAGAAGCCACAACGTAGTCAAAGCCAATGGCCTTTGCAAATGGCTCAATAATATTGGCGATTGAGCCGGAAATAGCTACGAGCGTTCGCCCTTCTTTTTTGAGCTTTTGTGCTAGCTGGAGTGTGTACGCATAACAGTAGGATTGCTTTTGATCTAATAGATCAGCAATGACTTCCGAGAGTTGGTCGGGCGTCGTGTTTTTAAGGACACTCTTAAAGACACTTAGAAGTGCTTTATTGTAAGCCCAATAAGCCTCTGTGGAACCCCGCGATTTATAAATATGGCGCGCTTCTGCGAGCGTCTCCGCTTCTTCTGGAAAGTTATATCGCGCAATGAGTTCTTCGGCAACAATGAAAGACATGGCTTCACGGTAAATAGTTCCGTCAATGTCGAATACGGCAATTTTATTCATACCACCAGTGTACCAGAACAATCTTACGAGGGTTGGAATAAGCGTCCCG
>CAZZHV010000058.1:0-3002 GCA_964654135.1 uncultured Candidatus Saccharibacteria bacterium | reverse complement strand
GGAGGAGTCCTCACATGAGTAGTATCGACCAGCAATTTGTAGAATTTATAGTAAAGTCTCTGGTGAGTAACCCGGGTGCAGTGCAGGTAGCACGCCGAATTGACGAGAAGGGTGTTTTGCTAGAACTGACCGTCGATCCAGAAGACCTTGGTCGAGTAATTGGCAAGCGTGGTGCAACAGCCCAGAGCTTGCGTACATTGTTACGAGCACTTGGTACAAAGAACGATGCTCGTTACAACCTTAAGATCGTAGATAATGGCGAAGGTGCCAGCGATGGTTCAAGTCAGAGTGTTTCTGACAACAGTTCAGCGACTAGCCAATCTGATGATTCAGATGACGACCAGAGTAGCACTTTGAGTAAAACCAGAAAAGAGCTCGAAGAGCTTGACGACCTCGACGTCTAACCTATATAGTTAGTTTCAGTCGAAAGCGACGACCTAGTTAAAAAACAAACATCCGTACAAGCTCAATGCGAGCCATGTCATTTGTAAGAATGGTGTGGGAGCTTTATATGTGGCAAAAAGAACCTCTTACGGGGTTCTTTTTGTTTGTCCTGCTATATGATCATAATTCGCGTAATAATAAAATTGTTGTATAATGTACGTATTGCTGCGTCGCAGTGATACTCAAGATCGAGTCAAAAGACTCTGACGGAAGGAAATGGGATGTTCCTCTGGGAACTGGCCTGGCGCCTAGGGCGAGGTGAACAACGGTCGAAGGTGGTGTTCGTCGGTAAAACCCTCGACACGGTCAAGCCTGGCAGTGTGCCTACGGTCGAACCTGATGTACTCATCGTGGTCGTCAAGCACCGTCGCGTACCGCTCGTGCTTGCCTCTACGGGTGACAGTACGGTCCTGAACCGCGCCGGTGGCAAATCCTGGAACCTGGAGTTCGTCAACCCTGATGCACTTCGTCAGCGTTGGTTGAGGCCATACTTTGCTGGGCGTAAGCTTCGCAAGCTTTCGGCTTCGAACTTCAGGGCCACTGATGTGTCTCTGCCCAGGTTCGTCCTGGACGAGCGCAGGCCTTCGGCCACACAATAAACGCATAAGTCTGAGCCATAGGCTCACGAACGGAAGGACACATAGGGTGTCTACGAAGATTGTGCTCGCAGGTGTGGCTGAGGACCATGAGGTCCCCAACCCGCAGACCGTCACAGAGCCCGGCACGCTGGTCGTCGTCATCAAGCACAAGCGCAAGCACTACGTGCTGACGGCGCCGAACGGCAACCCCGACGCTCTCGACTTCGCCAATCCCACAGCCTTCGGCTACAGGAAGCGCGGACTGCGCAAGGGTCAGCCCTACTACACCGGTCGCCGCCTGCGCAAGCTCCCGGTCTCCGACTTCACGGTTTCCGCTGATGTCGCCACGGTCGTCGACTTCTTCGTCGAGGCGCGTCCTGCACAGAGCAAGCTCAACAAGGCCGCCAAGGCTGTCGCTCTCATCAGCGTAGCTGCTGTGGTGGTGACGGCTGTCGTCTCGTCCGAGAAGGGCAAGCAGCTCGCCGCCAAGGCCGGTGACTCGTTCCGCGAACTCCGCAACCGGTAGCATCTGCTGCCGTAGATCTTGAGGCCAAAGGGCAGTAAGTGATCGCATATTGCGATATCCCCATCACTTACTGCCCGCCTTCAACCTGAAAATTTCAGCCCTCTTTCGTGGAGGGCTTTCTTGTTTCCCTAGATTGTTGAAAAAATTACAAAATAATAGTATAATTACCTCTGTTACTGGAGCGTCCAGTAGACCTTTTTACTCTCAGGAAGGGGCCGCATGTCTGTAAAGATTGTGCTTGTCGGTGTTGCCGATGTGCAACTCAGGCAGTCTGCAGATACGGTGCCCTACGGTGCACTCGTAATTGTGGCTGCAGAAGGTGTAAAGCGGCAGACATTCGTCTCGGTGGATGGCAATCCTGCGCATTTCGTACATGGCTCGATCGTCTGCATGGGTCAGAACGCAGAGTTCTATTACTGCGGTCGCCGCTTGCGATTGTTGCCGACTGGTACGTACAGTGCTGAAGGCCGTCTTTACGACACGACACCGCCAATCTTCAAGAGTGAGCTGCAGCCCTTCAGGGAACTGTCCGATGTACTGGAGCAGCCGACACCGATCGGTGTCACGGTTCGCGCCATACTCGACACCTACGGGCCGACGGGACTCGTGCAGCTACTCAACCGTCAGAAGCCTGCGTAGCAGCTTCCGCAACTACTCCTGGGAGTGCAGCTGGATCGGGGTTGATCAACAACAATATAACCTCGATCCGGCGCCCTCCATGTTTGAGAGGCTTACTAAACAAGATAGAATAAGATACAGATGAATAACTTTGACACCCAACTCCAATTTGCTATCACCGTTGCCCGAGAGGCCGGTGAAATTATGCGAACCTATTTTCATAGCCAGGACAAAGGCACCGAAACCAAGCAAGACAACAGCCCTGTTACGCTTGCAGACACAGCAATTAACCAACTTTTGATCGATCGCGTTCGCGAAACTTTTCCGGAACACGGCGTGCTGGGCGAAGAACAGTCATACCAGGCAGATCGCAATGAACTCTGGGTCTGCGACCCAATTGACGGTACAGTAGGTTTTATTTTAGGCGTCCCGACGGCGATGTTCTCTCTTGCATATGTTGTCGACGGTGTACCTCAAGTGGCTGTTATATACGAGCCGCTTCTCGACAAACTGTTTACCGCCACTAAAGGCACTGGCGCTTATTTGAATAACGAGCCAGTACAGGTGAATGACCGCGCATCTCTTAACGGCGCCAGCATTGGCATCACGGCATCTGCTCGTCAAATGCTCCAGCGCGAGAAGTTCTGTACGGCTATGTTAGACGATGGCGCTCGATTACTCACTATTCCAGGCAACGTCTTTAAGGGCGCACTTGTTGCGCAAGGTCGCTTGGACGCTTATATTTTCCCAGGATTGAGCGCTCATGACATTGCAGCCGAGAAGCTCATTATCGAAGAAGCTGGTGGTAAAGTGACCGATATTGATGGCAACGAGCA
>CAZZHV010000057.1:0-3540 GCA_964654135.1 uncultured Candidatus Saccharibacteria bacterium | reverse complement strand
AGGCCTGTCGTGTTCATTGTATGCCTGCGAAGCGAGCGATCTGACGCTCCTGGGAGGGTTTTATTATCGAGCGACAAAACGACGGTATTTATGAGCAAGAGGTCTTTTTCGATTAATTCTTGCACAAAGACTTCCGCAGTATCAAAATCAGGGATTTTAAAAAGATGGTCGCCAATTTTGACGTATGGGACATTACCCTTACTTAGGGTGTGCTGACTGTCGACTATATCTTTGCCCTTAAGATCTCGTAAAAATACGCCAGGCTTTAAGGCGATGCCGACGCTATCTATACCTGCTTTGTAGGGCACTTGCACAGCGTGCTTGCCAATACCATTTATCGTAACGCGTATATCATTACCAGCTTTAAAAATGATAATATCCCAGTTTCCATCGAGCCCAGCCATAAAAACGCCATCGCTCGTGGTGTAGGTGTGCCATATTTTGTCGATATACAGAGAATCTGGACGTTTGTCTTCGTAGGTATAGCTCATAGGGATTTACTAAAGTATAGCAAAAAATATAAGGAGAGAGTTTGGACGTTCTATCTCTCCTAGGAGATTCCAAACTACAAAAACCACCCCTATTGCAGAGGTGGTTTTTGATTGAAATAATTTTGGCTGGAGTTAAAGAACCTATTCCAAACTTTTGAGCAGCAGGATGAGGTTGAAATTGAGCAGGAGATTAAAGAAATTCGTACTCTATTAGATGAAAACGAATAAAGAGAGGGCTCGGACTGTCTTTACATGAGCACCTAAACTGCGCGTTTTCGATAAGCTGATACGCGCTCTCGTGTCGCGCAACGCGCTGAGCAATAACTGCGTCCGCCACCCTTGCCTGTATCAATAAATGGTCGACGGCAACTACGTGAAGCGCATAAACCACCGGGATTGCGTTGCTTTTCGGCAAAGAGAATAGCAAGCGCCAGGGCCGAGGAGGTCGCAAGCCACTCATCCCACGGCGCATGATCGCTGCTATCAATATGTATATGCCAAGAAGAATCGTTGTGGCTGCTCAATCGTGGCTTGCTCGCATATCGTTCAAGAAGGCCATTTAAAAGATCGGCAGCTTTCTTGGTGTCCAAAGCTGAGAATATGACGAGCAGTTCGCGGGCGACTGTCTCGAGACCCTCAAGATCACTATCTTCAACCTTACTATTTTCGCCATACTCCCCTAGTACTTTATTAAGCTGTATGAGAATCCTTGTATTACTAAGGCTGCCTTTGTTTTGTAAAACAAAAGTAATATCGGCCGCCCGCTTTGCAGCATACATAGCAGCGCCAAGTGATAGTGTGTTATTTGCCTTTTCCATATCGACAGTATACTATATGTAACATGTTTATAAAAGAAAAGCGTTACACAATGACTCATTATCTATTTGGCGCTTTACCTGCTCGTTTGGGTGATGAGATGTCCGGCCAAGCAATCTTACTAATCGGCCTAGCCTTGACTGGCTCAGCTGCGCTTGGCTCTACGGTGTTGGCTGCATTAACATTCTCGGCGGCAGTCGGCGGTCCACTACTAGGAGCTGTACTTGATCGCTCGCCACACCCAGGCAGAGTACTGGTGATTGTTCTTAGTATATATGCGGTTGGTATTTCATGTATTGCGCTTCTCCTCGGTCGTGCACCAATATGGATGACTGTAGTAGTCGCGTTAGGGGTGGGCCTTCTCATGCCTGCTATCTCCGGTGGCTGGTCATCGCGGCTGAAATCCTTCGTCGTCGAAGAACAGATGACGAGAGCGAGCGCCATTGATGCAACAACATTCAACATTGCCGGACTAGCAGGCCCAGCAGTTGCAGGTCTGGTTGCCACTGCTGTTGGCGCACATTGGGCAATCATAACACTCGTTATTTTGCTAGCGGCAGCGTTACCCATGGCATGGTCACTGCCACGCAAGCCATTCATAAGCCACGCGAAGATGCCCAGTTTTAAAAAGGACGTACTAACGGGTTTTAAAGTAATTGCGCATAACAAAAAGCTCTTTAGAATTACGCTCGTGTCGGTCATCTCGTATATGGGGATCGGCATGTTGTGGGTGGTATATCCGTTAGTAGGCCAAGAGTTACTTGGGAATCCGGGTTTTGGCGGCGTACTGGCTTCCGTTGTCTCGGTGGGGGCTCTGGTAGCGACCGCTGCGTATGCGAAATGGCCGACAAAGCACAGTCCCGATGTAGTTGCTTTTGTTACGACAATTATTTTAGCCTTGGCTATGTTGATCTTGATCTTTGCCGGAAATGTTGCAACTGCGCTTGTCGCTATGCTGGTCGTTGGTTTAGCGGATGGGCCGCAGCTTGCTGCTATTTTTGCGGTGCGGCATCGTGAGGCGCCGGAAAGATCCCGCAGCCAGGTGTTTACGACAGGCGCAAGCTTAAAAATTACGTCAGCTGCACTAGGCGCTGGCCTGGCCGGGCAGCTGAGTGGGGTGTCGTTGAAACTCACGATATTAGTAGCTTGCTTTGTGCAGCTTGGTGCAGCGGCTATGTTCCTCATGATGCGAAATAATTACGTTAAAGAGGTTGATGCTAAATGAGTGGTTACGAGAACCTAGGGAGCCCTTTTCCAGAGAGATTGGGCGCGGAGTATTTTGTTCCGCCAACCACAGAGACAGCCCGAGTATTCAACGCTCAGTTTGAACGGCTACAAGGAGCAACCGAACGTATTGGCACCGTGGAAGAAGATAGCCTAACTCTACGCATAGTTAGCCCCGATACATCCGGATATTTGGTAGATATAGCATGCGGCTTATATAAGCACCAACCGCTAAACGGTTCACTTGACGAGCGAGTGAAATTGAGTGTCGGTATCGCTCAGCGCTTAGACAACCCCACATCCAATCTAGGCGAGCTTATCCAAAGGGAGCCACCTAAAAAGAGAACTTTCATGCATGGGAAAGTTTACAAACAGTTACGGGGCGGGGCATCTTTGTCCGATGAAGAGTTTTGTGCCGCTATGGCGCATTTAGAAATTATGTTACCCGAGGCTCAATGGCAATGGATCGACATAGCCCTTAAACTCGCTGGCACGCCTCAGGATAGTGAGTTCCTGCCGTTTCTGGTTGCCGATCTGCTAGACATATCTCCTTTTCCAGGACAAGTCAGTCGGGGTAAAGAATATTACATGAATGATGTGTATTTTAGAAATGGCGCTGTCCTTAAAAATGCAAAGTGGCTTGATGCGAATGCGATGTGTCTTTTTCGCCAATCCGACTCGGAGCCAATTCGAAGAATGATTTTAACCTCATACGGCAACAAAGAATACAGGTACGAGGCATACGCTGATGGCACTGAGCAAATTGCTATCAATAGCGTTCATGAGAAATACACTCCGATCTCTGCAAACGAACGAAGCTCTGGATTATACAGCCTTACTGAATCCCAGGTGAATTCTTTTGCGCAAGCACTACAAGAAGCACTTAACTCCGGCCTGCGCTTTTGATAAACGGCTTAAAAGCGCCTCCAAAAGCCTTAGAACTTACGGGCATGCCGTACAAAAAGCTATCTGATACCTAGCGAAAAGTTTGGACGTTCTATCTCTCCTA
>CAZZHV010000056.1:0-3745 GCA_964654135.1 uncultured Candidatus Saccharibacteria bacterium | reverse complement strand
TGTGACCCCCGGCTTATGAGTCCGATGCTCTAACCAGCTGAGCTACGCCGCCATACAGTCAGGCTGTTTATTAAGACAACCAAATACAAAGCCTAATATAGCATATTCTCCATCTGTTGGCTATAGTTTTCGCTAGTTTACAGGTTGAGGCTATTTGAGCAGTAGCTGCGCGCCGATGGCAAGATGGTCGGAACTCGTAAGCTCTGCATAGCCATCCGACGCCGTAAAGTGCCGCGGCTGATAGAGAATATGATCGAGCTGCTCATTGTCATAGCCTATAACAGTGGTAGGGACATCTACCGCTTGACGCAATGCATCGTGAGCAAACAACTCAGGAAAAGCCTGTGATACAGGTACGCCACGGCTGTTAAAATCACCGGTAATAATGGTTGGCGCGTTACGAGGATTGTCGGCGAGTACCCGCAATAATTCGGTGCGCAGTGGAGCAAAATCGGGCTCATCAACTCGACGATTAAAGTGATGAAAAGGGAAATATGAGAAATTAACGACTGATACTTCTTTGCCGTCGACATCGAGGTATACTCGTTGACCACCCTTATCAAGCATTACCCAGTGTTCGCCGTTTGGTCTGTCGACTTCAATTTTTGGACTGGGCATAGTGAACTCTTCCTGCTGAGTAATAGGGAAGCGACTAATGACTGCCATGCCAATTTGTTTGCTTGTGTCTAGGAAAGATGGACTTAGCGCCAGAGAAGTATGATGCTCCATGCCAAGCTCCTCGGCGATATGTGCAACCATACTGCTGGTTGTTTTGTCTTCTAGGTGTACTTCACTGAGACTGAGTACGTCTAGGTTTTTACTCTTAAAATACGTAATGTAGTCGTCTACCGAGACTTTGCTAAAGAGCATCTCACCATATGTTCGCCCTGCAAACACTAAACCGCCACTAATGTTGGAGTACATGATATTCATGTCGCCAGTATAGCGCACAAAGGCTAGATGAGTCTGATTATTTGAGCATTTGGAATGCGCTGGTCGGCAATGGGCTGCTCGTATTCGGCTTCGTGTGATTGTCCGCTAATAGCGCGTCGTAAAGCACGGCCGAAAGTGCCATGACCTACGATGAGAATGCGTTCTTCTGGGCGTTCGTAAAGATGGTTGAGTACGTTGGACGCACGCATCTGCAACGCCTCGAGGGTTTCTGCGGACTCTATGCTGTCGATGTCGCGGTGCGTTTTACCGGCGTCAAAAAAGTGTTTATGGGGTGTGCCAGTAAGCTTGCCCCAATTTCGTTCAATTAAAGAAGGCATTAACTCGATATTGTGCAGATTATAATCTAGCTCATCGGCGATGAGACGTGCGGTTTCGTGTGCTCGAGGTAACGGCGAGCTAATAATATGGTCAAAATCTAGGCCGCGTTCGCGGGCATCGCAACCAGCAGCAGTTGCTTGCCACCGTCCATTGTCCGTTAACGCTGCCTCGAGCGGGCTCCATATGCCCTTAGCGTTTGCTTCACTCTCTCCATGTCGAACGAAGTAGAGTTGTTTCATAGCTGCCTTAGGCCTCGCGTTCCTTCATCCAGGCTGCAAATTCGTGCCAAGCAGTGTGGTGGTTGTCGATGGTTTTGCCTTCGGCGAACGTTTCGGCAAAGCTGTGCTTGCCACCGTCGAACGATACGATGGTATTGTGAGGAAAGTCTGAAGTGCCGCGAGCTTCTTTGAGCATGATAGCTTTTATATCAACGCTGAAGAGGACTTGCTCCATCTCGTCTTGGTAGACTAAAACTTGGCGTAGGATGATTTCTCGGTCCTCAAGATCATGTGTGAGGTTAACCCAGTCTTGCGGAGTGAACCAGTGGTTCATGGATTTCATGTATGGTCCCGGAAAACCCTTGAGAGCAGGGATAACCCATGTATCGTCGGTCACAACAAGAGGCTTACCGAGTAGCTCGAATGCCTTTTGGGCTTTGTCACGCGCAACAGGTTCGCCGGTCTCGGCTTGGATCTCGGGAATATCCAGACTTGCCTCTTGAACGAGCCCTACATTTGCTTCACTAAAAATCTTTTCAGCAAGGTGAAATTTCAGAACATTACCGGTCACGAAGGTCACTGTGTTCATATACTGATACAATTGTACAGCATGAAGCCTAAAATCGAACCCGGAAAATATGTTGTTGCCGTATCTGGCGGCGTTGACTCGATGGTGCTTTTACATCTACTGGCAGCCAAGGCGGACATTGAGCTTGTTGTGGCGCATTTTGACCATGGAATTAGGCCGGATAGTCACGAAGACGAACAGCTTGTATCACGCACTGCTCAGCAGCTTGGATTACGTTACATATCCGAGGAAGGCCACTTACAGCTTGGTGTTAGCGAAGATATTGCACGCGACGCTCGTTATGCGTTTTTACACCGTGAGTTACGCCAAGAAAAAGCCCAGGCAATTATTATGGCGCATCACCAAGATGATGTACTCGAAACGATGGTTATTAATATGGTGCGCGGCACAAATCGCAAAGGTTTGAGCTCACTTGTTTCTGGTGATGTGATTATTCGACCACTACTCAATGTGCCAAAGGCTGAAATTCTGGCATATGCAAAGACTCATAAGATAACGTGGCACGAAGATAGCACTAATGCCGATATGCGTTACTTGCGCAACTATATTCGCAAGACTGTCATGCCCAGGCTTGCCGAAGATCAACGCCGTGAACTGCTCACTATTAATGAGACTATGCAGGCCAAGAACCAGGCGATCGACACACTGATTGCCGAGATTCTAAGGAGCATAATTAGCGACAAAGGGCTTAACCGCAGCGCATTTATTATGTTACCGCACGCTATTGCTCGTGAGGTTATGGCGGCATGGCTCCGCTCGGAGCACGTGCGCGACGTATCGAGCCAACAGATTGAGCGCTTGGTTGTAGCTGCCAAAATTGGCCGTCTGCACGCCACGTATGATGTTGATAAACTCAAAATTATGAATATTGGCCGGAAATTCTTGATTATTACACCGCGCGACTCTCGTATTACCGCTATATAGGTGTATAATGCTCTCGTATGGACAATAAAAAAGGTTTTCGCTCAAATAACACTAAGGGAGGTAATGGGCGCCGCGGTTTCCGCAATGCGGGTTTTGTCGCGCTCCTTATTCTCTTTGGTTTGATTATTTTCGCGGCGTACGGGCAGCCAAGCACACTCAAGACAATTCCATTGTCTGAGGCCGTGTCTGAAGCAAACAGTGGTCAATTTCAGAAAATTGAAGTAGATAGTAACCAGCTTACTATTACGAAAAAAGGCGAGGACCACCCAACGCTTAAATCATATTCAGACCCTAATGCTAGCTTGAAGGAACAAGGCTTTAAAGATAATAAAGCTCAAGTTTCATACAAGCAGCAATCTAATGGCGGTTCAGTCTGGGAAAACGTTGCTTTGTCAATTTTGCCAGTCATCGTGATTAGTGTCATCTTGTTTATCATGTTGCGCAGTGCGCAAGGCCAGGGTAACCAGGCAATGAGCTTCGGCAAGAGCCGTGCTCGTTTGTACGGTAACGAAAAAGACAAGGTTGTCTTTGGTGATATCGCTGGTTCTGCAGAAGCCAAGCAAGATCTTCAGGAAGTCGTTGAATTTCTCAAGTACCCTAAGAAGTTTGCCAATGTTGGCGCTCGTATCCCTAAGGGCGTATTGCTTGTAGGCCCTCCGGGTACTGGTAAAACAATGCTCGCTCGTGCAGTTGCCGGCGAAGCAAACGTACCATTCTTTAGCATCTCTGGTTCTGAATTCGT
>CAZZHV010000055.1:0-4599 GCA_964654135.1 uncultured Candidatus Saccharibacteria bacterium | reverse complement strand
CTGCGTGCATACTGTAAAAATATTCACACGAGTGACCTGCCTATTGTACCTGATATATACCCTTCTGTAAAGAGGTTGCACTGCAGTCTGAAAGGAGTAAAAAGTGCAAGCGCGTTATATTGCTAATTAGGTATATTTGTGTTATAATATAGTAATCAAGTGCATACTTGATTCGTTCGTCGACTTCGGTCAGCGAAATGCTTAACAAGTAGGCAAAAAACCGTCTCTCCTGAGGAGAACACTGTGTCAGAGACCCGCGAGACTGCTGGCCGACCCTCGCACTTCGATGGCCCCAACGGTCACCTGCTCGTCCAGCCCCGTCTCAACCAGGCTCCGCAGCTGACGCTGTTCGTCGACAATGCCGAGGGCCTGGCCAAACTGCAGTCCGATCTGCGCGACCACGCCGTGGCACTCAGCAAGACCAACGAAAGCGACATCCTGCTGGCAGCCATCGCCATGACCCAGAAGAGCGCCCTGGTGCTCAACGTCAACGCCTTCATGGCGGCCGCGTACTGCATGGCCACGATGCGCGAGCGCCGCCTGATCCCGAGCGCCCTGCGCGAGCTCTTCAACTGGGTCGACAAGACCATCCCGACGTCCGACCTGGACACCATCTTCGGCGAGTGCCGCAGGTAACACCAGCATCGGAAGATCGCAGGCAGAGAGGTTTTAGCATATGAGCTATGAAGTTTGCGCCAACATTGGCCACTTCCCTCATATCCTAAAGCTTGTCTACTTGTTACCTTCCCCATTGACCCGCCAAAAAAGGCGGTATTTTTATGCCCATTTGCGATTAGCCCACAATGGGTGCATACTATAAAAATGGTTCAACACCGCCAAAACATCATTGCTATTATTATGCTCCCTTCCGGGGCTTATTGATGGTAGTTGTGCTGTAGGCAAAATTCAAACATCGATAAGTATCCCGGACTTCTGTTCCGGGATTTTTTATTACAAAGGAGATTTACATGTATTCAGAAACAGTGCCTCGTGCCAATGAGGCGGAAAAATTCGAGGCTAGCGCCGAGCTTGTGGCCGATGAGGTCATGGAGCTTGCTCTGCCGTTAAGCCAGTTTGCGGACGATAATCCATATCGCACAATGTTCTACGAGCGTATGGGCATCCGCAAGGCAGAATTTAGCGTGTTTGCGAACGGTGACCATCGTGTCTATGTGGCCGATGATACTGTCCAAGAGAGTGGCTCGTTTAAGAGTCGCGGTGCGGCCTATGCTGCCATGACCGCGCCAAACACCGTGTTAACCGCAGCTAGTGCTGGCAATCATGGCAACGGTGTCGCAATCGCAGGTAGACGTCTTGGCAAAGAAGTTGTCATCGAGGCGGCAGCCACAGCCTCTGTCGTTAAAGTTACCAACATGGAACGTAACAACGCCACCGTGCACGCGTTACATGAGAGTGTCGATGCAGCCATGCCGGCCGCCAAAAAATTCGCAAAAGAAAAAGGCGGCACGTTTATCCATCCGTATGATGACCTTCGGGTTATAGCAGGACAAGCTACGCTCGGATTTGATAAGTTAGAGGAGTTACTAACCGAGGAGTCTGCAGGTCAGGTAGATCTTATGCGTGATCCGGTTAAAATCTTCGTACCGATAGGTGGTGGCGGACTCATCTCCGGTGTAGCGAGCGTCTTTCGCTGGGCAAAAGACGTTGGCATTATCGGTGAACAAATCCAAGTTGTTGGAGTGCAAATGGAAGGCTGCGACGCCATGCGACGGTCTGTCGAAGAGCTCCAGGCGTATCAAAATGGCCCACTGTTTGCGGAGGGCGAGTTTAACCCCGCATGTGACGGCACCGCCGTCCAGAACGTAGGTGATCTAACATTACAAATTGCTGCCGATAAGCGTTTTGTGGCTGATATCGTTACAGTAAGCGAAGCAGAGCTCGGCCACGCTATGCAAGAGCTCGTGGTGGCGCAAGGTAAGCGTATCGAACCGGCTGGCGCGCTCTCCATGGCTGGTGCGCTTGTAGACATGGATCAAAACGAGATACCAAGTGTTTATATGACCGTCAGCAGTGGACGCAATGTATCACAAGAAACCTGGGATCACTTTGCGGTCGCCGCTGGGTACAAGAAACCCGAAAACTACACAAAGCAGCACGCTCTTGGTGGTTATATCATGCGGGAAATGGCCGCCCACCCTCGTCCGGGAAGTGTTCGGCCATCTCGCGAAAGCATCGACGATCACTACGACATGCTTGAGGAGCAAGGCGTTTTTATGGTACGACGCTATAGTTAGGTTATTTCTTGTCCCAGACACAATATTGTGTCGTCACGTTTGGAGTCTGGGTAAGGTCAACATGACTCTTGCGCGCTACTTCTATAACGCTGCCTACTCCGATGGTTTTCATAAACGCTGGGCCAGGCCCGCTACAACTTTTTTCGGAAGATTGAATCGTAAGCGTGTCTGTACCGCCGAAGAGACCCTGGCTGCTTGCCTTCCTCACGTCTGCTACTGATTGATTTTTTAACTGACTAGCCTGTGGTGAACAATTGTGTCCAGGCTCTTTTTGGCCTGCCTGCTTCTGGAGAATACAGTTACCAGTTTCGACCTTGCCACCGCCAATGCTCAATACTTTTACAGGACGAGGATCGCCGAATCCGGTCGTCTGGCCTCCAGGCCCTGCACATGCGTCAAGACCGACAAGAGCCGTGCCGGCCAGTAGTAACGCGCCTGCTTTGCGGCCATATTCTTGGAACAGTTGCGTCAAACGGCTTGGATCTTCGCCTAAATCATCTGCGGTAACTTCAAAAGTAGCAAACTCATCGTACGAAGTACCGCTATTAGGAAATGTATCCTGTTCAATAAATGGTTGGTGTACGGCTTCAGACATAGATCCCCCTCCTTATGTATTGTGCAGCTACTTGCTAGCCATTGTACCAAACAAAAACCGCCCTGGAGGCCCAGAGCGGTTTGGTTGTTACTATACGTAAGGCTAGTTCTTAGCGTTCTTAGCAACGATAGCTTCGGTAACGTGACCAGGTACGTCTGCGTAGTGGTCAAGTTCCATGCTAGAGCTTGCACGACCCTTAGACATAGAGCGCAAGTTAGTGGTGTAACCGAACATTTCACCAAGTGGTACAAATGCGGTAATTTCCTTGATGCCAGCTGGGAGGTCTTCCATTGATTCAATGCGACCACGCTTAGCGTTCAAGTCACCAATAACGTCACCCATGAATTCTTCAGGGGTTACAACAACTACCTTCATGACAGGTTCAAGAAGAACTGGGTTTGCCTTCTTAACACCTTCTGAGAGTGCCATAGAACCGGCAATCTTGAAGGCCATTTCGTTAGAGTCGACTTCGTGGTATGAACCATCGTAGAGCTCAGCCTTAATGTCTACAACTGGGTAACCAGCGATAACACCGTTGCTCATAGCTTCGATAATACCTTGCTCAACAGGCTTGATGTATTCGGTTGGAACAACACCACCCTTGATTGAGTTGATGAATTCGAAGCCCTTGCCCTTTTCATTCTGTGAAAGGCGAAGCCATACGTGACCGTACTGACCACGACCACCAGATTGTCGAACGAATTTACCTTCGACTTCAACAGCGTCCTTGCGGATAGTTTCGCGGTAGGCAACCTGTGGCTGACCAATGTTAGCTTCGACGTTGAACTCGCGCTTCATGCGGTCAACAATGATGTCGAGGTGCAACTCACCCATACCAGAAATAATAGTCTGGCCGGTTTCGTCATCAACCTTAACACGGAATGTTGGGTCTTCTTCTGCAAGGCGTTGTAGAGCAATGCCCATCTTTTCCTGATCGCTCTTGGTCTTTGGCTCAATAGCGATAGAAACAGGTGGCTCTGGGAATTCGATTGATTCAAGAACAATTGGGTTGTTGCCATCAGCGATGGTGTTACCAGTAGTAGTGCTCTTAAGGCCAACGATAGCGGCGATGTCACCAGCGGTAACTTCGGCGATATCTTCACGCTTGTCACCGTGCATACGTACGATACGGCCAACGCGTTCTTTTTCACCAGTTGAGGTGTTGAGAACGTAGCTACCGGCGCTAACTTTACCTGAGTACACGCGGAAGTAAGCAAGCTTACCTACGAATGGGTCGGTTGCAATCTTAGATACGAGAGCTGAGAATGGTTCAGTTTCAGAAGGCTTGCGCTCAACTTCGTCGCCAGTCTTAGGGTGAGTACCCCAAGTTGAGCCACGGTCGATTGGAGATGGCATAAGGTCAGCAACGAGGTCGAGGAGCTTCTCAACGATAACACCACGTCCGTCACCACCAGTTACAGCGTAGAAGCTACCAGACAATACCGCCTTACGTACAGCAAGTATGATTTCTTCTTCGGTAAGGCCTTCTTCGCCGACTTCAAAGAACTTCTCAAGAAGTGCTTCATCTTCGGCAACAGCGTTTTCGATAAGGAGGCTGCGGTACTTCTTAGCCTTGTCGAGCATGTCAGCAGGGATTTCACCTTCAACCAACTCGTGGTCGGTGAATTCCTTGTAGCTGTAAGCTTTCATGCTTACGAGGTCGATAATACCGTTGATGCTCTGTTCAAATCCAATTGGCAGGTGGATTGGGAACGCGCGCTTAGAAAGACGGTTGTGAATAGACTCGAG
>CAZZHV010000054.1:0-5046 GCA_964654135.1 uncultured Candidatus Saccharibacteria bacterium | reverse complement strand
ATCGGTACGCTTATTCTTGTCGCAATTCTATTTCGCGTTGTGGCTGGTGTTCGCTCTGGTAGCCGTAGCCGACTCGTTCACGCTGTTGTTTGGCTGTTCGAAAATCTGTACGACACAGCCGTAGAAGTTATCGGCGACAAACATACTGCTCGCAAGATTTTGCCGCTAGCAGTTACTCTTATGCTGTTCTTTATGATCAATAACTGGCTTGGCATTCTGCCGGTAGTCGGTTCTGTATCATGGCACGGTCACGAACTCTTCCGTGGCGTTGCAGCCGACCTTAACACAACATTGGCTTTGGCAATTATTTCGATGACCACTGTCCAAATTTGGGCTATTAAGCGTCGTGGTTTTATGGGTAACATCGGTCGCTATATCCACAACCCAATCAAAGACCCAATGCACGCCTTCGAAGGTTTCCTCGAGCTTATCGCTGAATTTTCCCGTACCGCCGCCCTGGCTTTCCGTATTTTTGGTAACGTCTTTGGAGGTGAAGTCCTCTTGAGCGTTATTGCGTTTTTGACAAGCTTTGCAGCACCAATTGCTCTTCCTGCCTTCTACTGTCTGGAGCTGTTTGTCGGTGCCGTACAGGCTTATGTGTTCTTTATGTTGACTATTGCGTTTATTTCATTAGGACTGCCAAGCTCCGAGGACGCCCATGGAAATGGGACAGAATCGGAAAGCCAGGCAATGGAATCACCCGCGCATTAGTCATATAAATCATATATGGTATAAATAAGTAGTAATTAAGGAGTATTAAATAAAATGGATTCACTCGCATTTGGTCTGACCTACGCAATCGCTGCAGGTTTCTGTGGTATCGGTCTTGGTCTCGTTGGTCTTGGTGCTATGCAGGCATCTGGCCGCAACCCTGAAGCAATCGGTAAGATCCGAACTCTCATGATCGTGGCTATGTCATTCATTGACGCCCTCGCGATCATTGGTTTGGTTGTTGCTCTTATTATTAAGTTCTTGAAGTAGTCACAAGGGAAGGTTTCCCCTGTATGCATGATTTGATACTAGCTAGCACAAATTCACCAGGCATCCTTGAGGCGCTTGGTATCAACTGGAAGCTCCTTGTCGAACAAGGTATCGCCTTCCTGATTTTGGTGTGGATTCTGGGCAAGTTTGTCTACCCTGCGCTCATTAAGTCGATCGACACACGTCGTGAACAGATTGAAGCAGGCCTCAAAGAAGCCCAAGAGTCACAAGCAGCATTGGCTAAAGCCGAAGTTAAGGTCTCAGAGGTATTGGCAACTGCCCGTACTGATGCAGACGACTTGCTTGCCCGTTCACACCAAGAAGCCGGTGCGATTGTTGCCGAAGCAGAAGCTAAAGCAAAACAGCGCGCTGAGCAAATTGTGGCTGATGCGCGCGTGCAGCTTGAGAACGATGTTCGCAAAGCACGTGAAGCACTCAAGCACGACACTATCGCCCTCGTTGCAGCAGCAACTGAACACGTGATTAGCGAAAAGCTTGACACCAAGAAGGACGCTGGACTTATCCAGAAAGCCCTTAAAGAGGAGCGCGCGTAACCATGAACAACAAGATTTCCCGCCGGGTAATTGCCCAGACTGTTGCTGCTAAGTTGGTCGCAGACCCAAAGCGCCGAGCACACTGGCTTAAGACACTGGCTGCATATATGATCAACAACAATATGCATGATGATATTGACCTCATGGTGAATGACCTCGTCCGGGAAGTCTATGCTCTCAGCGGCGAACTCTTGGTCGACGTAACGACTGCCCGTCCATTAACTGACGCTCTGCGTAAGGATATCGTGCGTGAAATCGCACGCGAAACCGGCGCTCGCGACGTTGCACTATCTGAACAAACCGATCCTGAACTTTTGGGTGGCTTTGTCGCCCGAACCCCTGATGCGGAACTTGACGCAAGTGTACGAACAAAGCTGAAACAATTAGCTAGCATCTAATCGATGCAAAGGAGATTATAGAGAAAATACTATGAGTGATCTGAACATCCAAGAACTATCAAACGAACTACGTGATGCTATTCAGAGCTTGCGTACCACCAAGGGCCTCGAAGAGGCTGGTATCGTTACCCGTATCGGTGACGGTGTTGCTTGGATTTATGGTTTGCGCTCTGCCGGCTATAACGAAGTTGTCGAAATTGAAACTACCGACGGTAGTACGGTAAGCGCTTTCGTGCTCAACTTGCTTGAAGATGAAATCGGTGCCGTATTGCTCGGTGATGACGCCGCTGTTGCAGCTGGTGCCAAAGTAACCCTAACCGGTGAAGTCTTGACCGTACCTGTTGGTCCAGAACTCGTCGGTCGCGTAGTTGACCCGCTTGGCCGTCCTCTTGACGGTAAGGGTGCTATTAAGTCCAAAGAACGTGGTGCTATCGAACGTCCTGCTCCTGGCGTGATGGCCCGCAAATCAGTCCACGAACCTCTTATGACTGGTATTTTGGCAATTGACGCCATGGTGCCAATCGGTCGTGGCCAGCGTGAACTTATCATTGGTGACCGCCAAACCGGTAAGACTTCTATCGCTATCGACACCATGATTAACCAGGCCAAACAACAAACTGGCGTTATCAACGTCTATGTTGCTGTTGGTCAGAAGTCTTCCAAGGTTGCTGCACTCGTTGAACGCCTCAAGCGCGAAGGCGTGATGGACCAGACCATTATTGTGGCTACTAGTCCTGCAGATCCAGCTCCACTGCTCTACCTGGCTCCTTACGCCGGTGCTGCAATGGGTGAATACTTCCGCGATAACGCGCAGCACGCTTTGATCATCTTCGATGACCTTTCTAAGCACGCTGTGGCATATCGCCAGATGTCACTATTGCTTCGCCGCCCACCAGGCCGTGAAGCGTACCCAGGTGATGTCTTTTACTTGCACTCACGCCTTCTTGAACGTGCTGCTAAGCTTAATGATGAGCTTGGTGCCGGTTCACTTACCGCACTTCCTATTATCGAAACTCAGGCTGGTGACATCTCGGCATACATTCCAACCAACGTGATTTCTATCACCGACGGTCAGATCTTCCTCGAGACAAACTTGTTCTACCAGGGTATTCGCCCGGCTATTTCAGTTGGTCTCTCGGTATCACGTGTTGGTGGTGCTGCTCAGACCAAGGCTGTTAAGAGCGTTTCTGGCGGTCTTAAGCTTTCATTGGCTCAGTTCCGTGAACTCGCATCATTTGCGCAGTTCTCTACTGACCTCGACCCAGAAACTAAGCATAGTATTGAGCGTGGTCAACGCCTCACTGAGCTTCTTAAGCAGAAACAGTACCAGCCACTCAGCATTGCTGAACAGACTGCTACCCTAATGGCTGCTAACAAGGGTGCTTTCGACACCATTCCAACCGAAAAAATGAAGGATGCTCAGGCAGAACTCATTGGCGCTTTGGATGGCGAACACCGTAAGGTTATGGATGCCCTCAACAAGGGTGACAAGCCAACCGAAGAAATCGAAAAGACCATCCTCAAGGTTGCTGAAAAAGTAGCTCACTCATACGTGGGTCACAAAACCGCAAAGGCCAAGGAGTAATAATCCATGGCTAGTCGACAACAAATTAAGCGACGCATCGGCTCGGTAAAAAACACCAAGCAGATTACGCGTGCGATGCAGCTCGTTGCTGCAAGCAAGTTGCGTCGTGCTCAAGAAGCAGTTGTCGGTCCCAGCGCGTATGCTAACCTGGCTCGCGAAATCCTAACCCGTTTGCGCCAGCTGGCTGCCGATGATAGCGAATTCCGTCTCTTTACCGAACGCCCTGTCAAGAACCGTCTCCTGATTGTTATCACGAGCGACCTTGGCTTGGCCGGTGCATACGATGCGAATGTTATTCGTCGCATGATCCAAGAGGCTCGCACTGACCAACAGAACGGTATTAAAACTTCTGTCGTAACTATCGGCCGCAAAGCAGCTCATGCTGCATCAAGCCTCGCTGGTGTCGAAACAGAAGCTGTGTACCAGGAATTGCCGGATCGTCCAGACGCCGACCAACTTCGTCCAATCTTAACTTCCGTTGTCGGCTTATTTGCTGACGAAAAAGTTGATGCAGTTGACATTCTTTACACGCAATTCGTGTCAACAATTAAGCAGGATGTTATATTGCAGCGCCTGTTGCCTGCTGGTTTCGAAGAAGCCGACCTTCCAGAAGATATCGCCCGCGCAGATGCCGACATCGAACCTTCTGCCGAAGCACTGTTACACGCAGCAACTTTGCGTTTGCTCGAAGCTCAGATTTACCAAGCCTTCTTACAGGCAATCGCTTCAGAGCACTCAATGCGCATGTTAGCCATGAAGAGCGCAACCGATAACGCAACCGACCTTATCGAAGACCTTACACTTGTGTACAATAACGCCCGCCAGGCTGCAATTACACAAGAACTGGCCGAAATTACCGGTGGCGCAGAGGCAATGAAATGATAATGACACACGGGAAAAACCCACAAGGAGATACTAAATAATGGCAACAGCACAAAAGGAAAAACTACAGACCGCCACTGGACAAGTTGTCCAGGTAGTTGGTGTGATCGTTGACGTTGAGTTTAAACAAGGCAAATTGCCTGCAATTAACAACGCACTTAACGTGACACTTGGCAACAAGAATCTTATTCTTGAGGTAGCACAGCACCTCAGTGAAAACGTTGTACGCACTATCGCATTGGCTACAACTGATGGTCTTAAGCGTGGTGACGCAGTAGCTGACACTGGTGCACCTATCTCAGTACCTGTTGGTGACAAGACTTCTGGCCGCATGTTCAACGTCATTGGTGAGCCAATTGACAACATCGAAGAAGGCAACGACTTTGACGAAGTGGCGTCAATCCACAAGCAACCACCTTCACTCGAAGAGCAAGCTGGCTCCGTAGAGATCCTCGAGACTGGTATTAAGGTTATTGACCTTATTTGTCCAGTACTTAAGGGTGGTAAGGTTGGTCTCTTTGGTGGTGCCGGAGTTGGTAAAACCGTTTTGATCCAGGAATTCATCAACAACATCGCGAAATTCCACGCTGGTAACTCAGTATTCGCCGGTGTTGGTGAGCGTACCCGTGAAGGTAACGACCTTTAC
>CAZZHV010000053.1:0-5441 GCA_964654135.1 uncultured Candidatus Saccharibacteria bacterium | reverse complement strand
ATAGATTGGTATATCTCGTCAAATCGTGCCATTTGGTTGTGATTATATGCAACGTCGATTAAAATTGCCAGCAAGAGGAGATGTAATTTGCATAACGAAAGAATGCCTATGTCTGAAAACACCATTGAATATCCATATATGCCAGAACAGGGAACTATCTTATACGTAGATATTGATAACGAATTTATGGCCGAAGCACGTGCCTATGCGGAACAGGCTTCGCTCGACAAGGCGATGCCCAATGCTAGCGTTGTCGTTAAAGATGGCGCTGTTATTGGTCGAGGCGCCAACGGCAGCACCTACCACGACTCCAATCCTTGTGTCCGCGTCGAACGCGGCATTCCAAGCGGTCAAGGCTACGAACTGTGCGAAGGCTGCAGCCCAAGCAATCATGGTGAACCATCTGCAATCGCCGACGCTTTTGAGCATGGCGCAACAGCAGAAGACTTAGATGGTGCAGAGATCTACCTCTGGGGTCACTGGTGGTGCTGCGAACCATGTTGGGGCACTATGCTCGACAATGGAATCGACACTGTTTACCTTTTGGAGGGCAGCGAAAAGCTCTTCGACAAGAACCATCCGGACAACATTGTTGGCCGACAATTCGACATTTAATTGCATAACCAAACATTTTGTGGCTAAATTAATTCAGGAAACGCTGTAGGTGGGCACGCAGCACACTTAAAGGCGGAGGGATCATGGAGCGTCACAAGGGAACATTTATTGTCATCGAGGGTACCGATGGATCTGGCAAAGGTACCCAATTTCAGTTGCTCGCCGATCGTTTAGCCGAAGCCGGTTACGATATCGCAACGTTTGATTTCCCACAGTACGATAAGCCTTCGAGCTACTTTGTGCGTGAATATCTCAACGGCAAGTACGGCACAGCTGATCAAGTTGGACCATACACCGGCTCGCTGTTTTATGCTCTCGACCGTTTTGAAGCCGGCAACGATATTCGTGCCGCGCTCGATGCTGGTAAGGTTGTGTTGGCTAATCGATTTGTTGGTTCCAACATGGCGCATCAGGGTACCAAGTTTCAGCATGCCGAAGAGCGCCGCGGCTATTTCATCTGGCTCGATAACCTTGAGTTTGAAATGCTTCGCGTACCTCGTCCAGATGTTAGCTTTGTATTGCGTGTACCTGCAGAAGTTGCTCAGCAACTGGTTGACCAAAAAGAAGCTCGCAGCTATACCGATAAAAAACGCGACATCCACGAAGCAGACCTTAGTCATTTGCAGCGCGCCGTTAACGTTTATGACGAAATGTGTGAACTCTTTCCGCAAGACTTTGCGCGCATAGACTGTGTCCGTAACAACGAACTACTCGATATTGAATCTGTCCAAGAATTATTGTGGCAACGCATTAGCCCGCTTTTACCGCCACCGCCACAACTCGAAATGAGCACACCAAAAATTGCGAGTGCTCGAGCCAAGCAACCCGTCGAAGCTACTATCGTGAGTGATCCGTACGTTCGTCAAACCAAGAATGGTCGCTATGAAATTACCGACGAAGGTCGAGCATTTCTTGAAGAAATCGTTACTAATGCCGACGGCAATGTGTACGCGTTCAACGACAAGCTTAGTCCAATGACCATCGCAGCAGCCATGGCACGTTTGAGCCGACGCGGCGATGACATGCGCGTTACTGTTCTCGACGAATTTGCCGACAAGCAAGGCAAGGACGAGAAACTTCTCAAGCGTGTTATTACGGCATATGGTGATGACTCAGTGCAACAGCTCGCTGGCGTCCATGTTGTAGTAGAAGGTGCC
Organism: uncultured Candidatus Saccharibacteria bacterium; assembly: GCA_964654135.1. Taxonomy (GTDB): domain Bacteria; phylum Patescibacteriota; class Saccharimonadia; order Saccharimonadales; family UBA4665; genus CAMLQK01. The sequence continues at coordinate 3,669 of CAZZHV010000053.1, read as the reverse complement.
AGCAATTTGCTGACGAAACTCTTGGAATGGGGCCGTCTGGCCGCATATCTGGAACAGTCGACACGCTACATCTACTTTGATCAGAAGGACGAAAAAGGCCATTACAAGTTCTTTACACCAGACTATTTGCCAAAAGACGTCAAAAAGCAGTACAACAAAATCTTGAGTACTATCTTTGATACCTATTCCGACATGGCAAAAAAACTTACGGAGTATTTACAGGCCCAAGATTCCACGCCTGCCGATGAACGCGATGGCGCATGGCGCAATGCAATTCGCGCCCAAGCTTGCGACGCTATCCGTCCAATTTTGCCCGTAGCGACCATGTCGACAGTAGGTGTTTATGGTTCGGCTCAAGCACTCGAGAGTCTTATTATGCACCTAATGAGCGAGGACTTGCCCGAAGCTCGTGCAACAGGAGAGAAGCTACTTGCTGAGGTGCGCAAAATTATGCCTGCCTTCTTCGAACGAGCCGACAAAGCAGACCGTGGCGGAGCGGCCATTGTTTACCGCGCAACCACAAAACACAATGTCGCACAATTAGCGCACGAGTATCTCACTGGCAATCTCGCCGCAGAGAGCGAAGCTGTACAGCTGACCGACGTCTGGCCACGTAACGAATTCGAGCTTATTCCAGACATGCTCTATGAACACAGCAATTTACCGCTGCGTGAAATTCGTGATGAAGTTAGCAAGTGGTCTTACGGTCGCAAAGCCGATGTGTTCGAGGCATACATGGGCGAACGCCTCAATCGCCGGCATCGCCCTGGCCGCGCTCTCGAAAAAGCTCATTACAGCTGGGACATTGTCTGCGACTACGGCATCTTCCGTGATCTCCAGCGACACCGCATGGTAGATGATCTTGAGTGGCAGGAGCTCACGCCGCGCTATGGCTATGAAGTGCCTAAGCTAGTCGAAGATGCTGGTCTCGCTGACCAGTTCGAAAACTGTTTTGATCTCAGCTTAAAACTACACAGCATCTTGCAGGCTGCTGGCTATGCAAAAGAAGCCCAGTACGCCACACTACTTGGTCATCGTATGCGCTGGAAGGTAACATACAACGCTCGCGAGGCATTCCACTTGCACGAATTACGTACGTCACCACAAGGTCACCCTGGCTACCGTAAACTTGTTCAGCAAATGCATGCCAAGCTCGCCGAAATACACCCGATGCTTGCCGAAAGCATGAAATTCGTTGGTATGAGCGAGGATCCGGAATTGAGCAGGATCGCCGCCGAACGTTACAGTCAGTTCAAACTCCAACAGCTAGACACTGACAAAACTAGCTAAAAGAGAGCCCCGGGTAACCGGGGCTTTTTCTAGTACATCTCACGATTCATGACACGAAAATCTTGAGTAGCATAAAGACCGCTTGATAGTGGTACAACCGCGTCAACGGAGGCATCGACGAACGTCGTTAGTTCGTCAACCGTATCTCGCGAAAGCTCATGCGCTCCAGACTCGCTCAAGTCATAGCCAGCAAATAGCTCATCGCTATATTCCGGATCAACCGCAAAGACCGTCTGACGAGTTACGAGCACAGACTGAACTGCCGCGACTTGTTCGCGCTGCTGGTTGTTACGAAGTGACAGCTTGCGAGCGTAACTGCCCAGGAGTTGCGTCATCTGCACAAACGTCCCATCCTCAGTGCCATGCGCATCGTACATACGATCACTTTCACGTACGGTTAGATCATCGCGGAACGCTGTAGCGGCCATGTGCTTTTGCACCGATGCTGTCTGCAGCGTTGGGATGGCGTCCTCATAACTTTCGAATGGATCACGTCCACGTTTGGTATGCTCAACGCTAGCTAGCATTGCTCGACGCACCACAGGGTGGTCAATCATGGCGTCAACTTTTTGACGGGCGCCTTCTGCTGCACGCACCATGCCCGATGCTCCGCTTGGGCTACGATGATTGCTGCCCGCAGCCTGCCAAACTTGCAACTTGGGGTTAAGAACAACTTCATCCTCACCAAAGTGCTTTACTGCAGCCACTCCCGCCAACGCAATCCATGATTCAGCTTGAGGCTTTGCGAGTGCTGCTTCTGTAAGCATGAGTCGGCCAGTCTCGGGGTGAACAGCAACATGCGAAGATCCCGCATATCGCTGTTCGAGATGACTGCGACCGACAACACCCGCACCATGAACAAGCGCAATTGCATTACGCAATTCTGGCGCGCTCGACTGCTCAGGTCGGTCAAGAAGCTGCAAAGCATTTGCTAAACTACCGTTGAATTCACCAGACCTAGCCATTATTCGATCCTCCATCCGACCCGTGAGGTGTGTGAGTAAACATGCGACGGACGAGTTGTTTGGTTTGTAGAATCATAAGGTTTCTCCTATGCAGCAAACAAAAAACCGAGCTCTTTTTGGATTTGAGCTCGGTGTAAATTGCTGACTATTTTGGTTATATATTACGCGACACTCAAATCCTTAACAGGCATGGCAAAAATGAGACCAATGAGGCTCATTACAATTACATGCTTGCGGACAAAATGTTGCATAGTTCCAGTATTACGATTTACGACCACACATGTCAAGTGTTTATGCTTTGCCGGTTGAGATTGTCGGTGCTATAGTTAAGTTATTATTCAGTCACCGACCCTCGATAGTGAGGGTTTATTTTACGGAACAATATGGAAACCAACATACTCGATCCTTACTTAGCAACACTCATTGGGCACCGCACGATAACTACAGATATTGATGCCAATAATGCATCGCTCGACTACCTTGAGCACTTCTTTAGAGAACGAGGTTTATATGTAGAGCGCTATAACTTTAACGGACGTGGCGCATTCGTAGCTACAACCCGTAAAGGCTCCAAAACACCAAAGGTCATGCTTGGCGCGCATCTTGATGTAGTACCCGGCGACGATGACCAGTTTACATTGCGTGAAAAAGACGGCAAGTTATATGGTCGCGGCGTAAATGACATGAAATTTGCTATCGCCAGCTACATGCATGTCATAGATAAAATTCATGACGAACTTATGTCGTATGATTTGGGTATTATGATCACTATTGACGAAGAATCTGGTGGCCACGACGGTGTAAAGCGCCTTGTTGACCTTGGGTATCGTCCCGGTGTTTGTATTCTGCCAGACGGTGCAGAGAACTGGGAAATCGAAACGCTCGCCAAAGGTCTTTGGTGGTGCAAAATAACGTTCACCGGTAAGGCTGCGCATGGTTCACGGCCTTGGGATGGTGACAGTGCTAACAATAAACTGCTCGACGCCATAGTTGTTATTCGTCGAAACTTCAATAATGAACATCAGATGGCCGACACACTCAATATCGGCATGATTAACGGTGGAGAAGCGCCAAATCAAGTAGCCGCACAAGCCTCAGTCGACCTTGATTTTCGTTATATCAGCAAAGAATCATACATGGTTATCTTGTCGATGGTTGAGGCGGTATGCGCCAAATATGGAGCAACTTACGAGACTTTAGCGTTTGGCGACCCATGTATTAACCAGCTGGACGACCCTATGATTGCTCCCTTTAAGCAAAGTATTGTCGACATAATTGGTGTTGAGCCGCAAGGAGTTGTCGCTTTTGGAGGTTCTGATGCACGCTTTTTTGCACCAGTAGATGTGCCGTGTATTATCAGCGAACCATACGCTGGAGGCCGACACGCCGCAGATGAATGGATAGACAAAAAAGG
>CAZZHV010000052.1:0-5590 GCA_964654135.1 uncultured Candidatus Saccharibacteria bacterium | reverse complement strand
TGGGGACACAAGGCTCTTCAGGCCTCTGCTCTACCAACTGAGCTAAAGAGCCGATAACAGAGTAATAATACCCTGTTATACTGTTTTTTTCAATACTTTACGTATTTTTGATCTAAGCAGCGCTTACAGCCATATGACTTGCGACGACGCCAGGGGCGCCAAACATCTCAAATTCGTGGCTTGCAGCTGGATCAACGAAGGCAATCTCCGGAGTAAAAAGCTGTTGAGGACTGTTGCCAAAATCATGGTATGTATCCATAAAGCTTTCCAAATGTGGTCGGTATTTGTCAGAGGCGCCTGCTCCCACACCACCGGTAGGCACCACCAATTCGACGCCACTCATAAGGCTCAGCGTCGTAGCCAAGCGGCCTACTCCAACACCAACTTCACGCCATGCCGGGTGGCCAGTCGCAAGCTCACGTGGATTGCCGTATGCTCGCTCTAGTGCTGGTCCAGAGAAGCGGTTCTCGTAAGTGTCAAAGGGATTACCGCCAAGTAGCATGTGGCCGACCTCATATGGATTACTGTTGTCGGCATGATATACACCCTCGCGCTGCACATCCTTGGCCACCACACCGGCACCAACACCCGTACCAACAATAAGCGCACTCACCTTTTCGTATTTATTATTACCAAATTGCAATGCTGCAGCCTGGGCAGCCAAGTTGCCATCGTTAACACCGAGCACCAAAAAGTTCTCGTCCAAAAGCTTGCCTACAGCACTGTCTTGGGCGTTTAGCTCTTCTCGCAAATCGTACCGGCGCTGAGCCATACCTGCAACGTTAGCCAATGGCCCTACTAGTTTGCCATCTGGGCTTACTGGGCCTGGATAGCCCGCTACGAGCCACTCGTGTCCATCGTGCGAGGCTTGCAGCACCTGGCGCGCCATCCATCCGAAAAACTCACGAGGTTGTGTGGGCGTTTCGATTGACGTAAACGCCTTAATGTCACCATCTTCACAAACTGCACGCCGTGCATTAGTACCCCCAAACCCTAGACAAACACCTGATTCAACCTTAGTACTTACCATAAATCCCCTCCGTATTTAGGTTATAAAAAAGGACCAAACGCGAACTGTCGGCCAAAGACCGACAGTTCAATGCTTACTAGGATACTACAGTTTACTTTTCTTTGCCCATGAATTGCTTAAGGCTCGAGATACTGTCCATAAACTGAGCTGGGAAGACAATAGTGCTGTTCTTCTCGGCAGCAATTTCGTTAAGCACCTGGAGGTTACGGAGCTGTAACGCCACTGGGTGAGCAGCAATAATGTCAGCTGCTTCACCAAGCTTAGTAGCACTCAGTTGTTCACCTTCGGCAGCGATAATCTTGGCACGCTTTTCACGCTCTGCTTCAGCTTGTTTGGCCATAGCGCGCTGCATGCTATCTGGTAGTTTAATGTCCTTTAGCTCAACGGTGCTTACGTAGACGCCCCACTGCGCTGTTGCAACATCCAAAATCTTTTTAATAGCTTCGTTAATCTTGGCTGTATCGCTCAAGACTTCGTCCAACGAGCTCTGACCAACAATGTTACGCACAGTTGTTTGCGCAATCTGATACGTTGCAGAAGTAACGTTCTGAATTTCGACAATTGCCTTAATTGGATCGGTAACTTGGTAGTAAGCTACGGCAGCAACATCGATAGAAACGTTATCCTTGGTAATAATCTGTTGCGAATCAACTGGTAAAGTCACAATTTGCATGCTCACTTTGCGCATCTGGTCGACAATCGGAATAATCAGGCGAAGGCCTGGCTCCTTAACGCCACCGCGCACACGGCCAAGTCGGAATACTACACCACGTTCATATTGGTTAATGATCCTAATTCCATTAACGATGATAAAGAATAAGACAATCAGAATAAAAATTGCGCCAGCTGTCATAGCCATCTCCCTTTAGTGATAGCCTCATTGTACGCTGTTATTGTCGAGTGCGGCAATAGATTAGTTAAGAGGAGCGCCTATGTGCTTCTTGTCGCCGTCAACATATTCTTGACAAAAGCGCTCAAAGACAGCGTTTGTCCAGCCAAAACCAGTCTGAGATGGGTACACACCCTTTGCAGGTGGTTTCTCAGGAGCAACCACGTTGTACTTTTCGATGAATTCGTTGTGTTCGTTAAACCAGTTGAGATTGTTGGTCATCCATTTGGTTGCAATACGACGAGCGTCTTCGTTATAGCCATAACGTTGCAAGCCCTTAACAACCAAGAATTGCAATGGAGCCCAGCCATTTGGATAAGCCCACTGTGTTGGCATTGAACCAGGAACATAGTTTTGTAACGGCAAGCTATCAGTAGTAGATAAACCACCCTTTTGCTCGAAACGCTTAAGTGCCTTAACCATTGCGGCAGCCTGTGTACCGTCGGCCATACCGGCCCACATTGCATAATAAGATGCTAGCGAGCTTACATTGCCACGACGTTCCTTGACGTAGTTAAAGTCATAGTACAAACCACGGCCAGCATCCCACATAAGTTCGTCCATGGTACGCTTGCGCGCTTCGGCAGCCTCTTCCCAACGGGTAGCATCAGCCTTATCACCAAAAATACGGGAGGCCCGAGCAAAGTCCATTTCGTACTTAAATAGAAGTGCGTTGAGGTCGGCGGGCAAATAGTTGAGCGCATGACGGTTAAAGCGAGGGGTCATATCCCAGCCACTCTCGGTTTCGGCAATGTCATGCAAATAGTTAAAGTCGTAGTAGCGGCTCAAACCACGGTAAACTTGACGGGCGTTTGGCTTGCGGCTGCCCATCCAGACCGTCTGGTACTCTTGCTTGGCAACAGTAATCATTTCTTTGAGCCAAGATTTATCGAGATTATAAGCGGTGTAAACGTCAAAAATAAAACTGCTCAAGAATGGCGGCTGTGAACGGCTCAGGTAGTACATTTGTGAGCCGTTTGGAATAATGCTAAATCGCTTAAAGATGCTAATAAGATCTTCGAGAATGCCCATAACCAGTTCTTTGTGCTCTTCGTCGAGCATGCCCTGGACCATGAAATAGCTGTCCCAGTAGTACAGTTCGTTGTAGTCGAACTCGTGACCTTCGGCGTATGACGGCACTAAATATGGCTTTGGCACACCAATAAGGCTATCGGTATCTTTAGGGTTGTAACGTTCTAGATTTGGCCAGTACGCCTTTATATAATCTCGTGCCCGTTGCACATCTTCGGGTGTGAGATTTTGTTGTTTGCGAAATGGTAGTAGTTTACTCTTGCCTTCGCTGGCAATTTTCTTAGCTTTTTGTAACATATTACTTCTAGCCTAGGTCACTATACTTGTTGCGTCAAGGGTATAGAAGTATTTAATAACTAGTTACTCGCGAGATGCCATAATCCACAGTAACGACAAACGTAGGGACGAAGCTTTGTCCCGTGCTGATGCTCAGCGACGGTCGCAGCTGCCTGTGCTTGTTTTTGGGTATCAAATGCCAGCTTATGAACGCATGGCAGTTCAGGTTCTTCATCGTACATCATGTACTAGTATATAAGATTCGTGGGTGTTGGGAACAAGTACTATCGGGGATGAGGGAGCGGGTGGCCGCCAGCTGTGATAGCCTGACGGCCCCGCTTCGTGCGTTTTGCGCTATTCCTTGTGACGCGTCAGATGACGGTCAGCCGATGTTGATGATGGCCGGGTTGAGCGTTCCGCCCTCTTCGTTGGCGCGCTCGCCCTCGTCACCCAGTTGGGACTTGAGGTTGTGCGTGCGACGCAGTTCGTCACCGTGGACCCAGCACTGAGCGAGCGTCGAGACGGCCGCGCCGTACATGAAGCCGGTGATGCCGTCGTAGTCCGCCTCGCCGGAGGTGGAGTCCATGACGTCGGCGAGCGCCTTGCCTGCAGCCATTTCGGCCTGCATCAGACGAGCCCACTCCTCGGCGAAGGTGATGATGCGCTCACCGTAGCCGCCGTCGGCGTTCTTCTCCTTGAAGGAGGCCCAGGCTTCCTCATCGGAGACCTCCATCTGAGGTGCGACGGCCAGCTTGGCGTCGAAGGCAGCCTGCTTGGCGTCCTGCTTGCGGCGATACTCCTCCTGCTGGAGGCGGTAGCGCTCGTCATTCTCGGCCTTGATGCGGCTGTCGCTCGCCAGCTCTTCTTCGCTGAGCTGCGGTTTGGGGTACGGCCCGACGATGCCCTTGATGTAGCCGGACATGCCTCGGTTCCAGTCGCGGTGCAGCAGCTCCAGGTCGGAGTCGTGACGAACACGAACCACGACACTGTTGAAGTGCGTCTCCAGCGTCAGCGGGTCGCCGCACTCGATCACAGTTTCCCTGACCTGCACCTCACCTGTCTGGTATGAGGTTGCAAGCTGTTTGACGGCGGCCAGGACATCGTCGATGCTGCTGCCGATGCTGCCGTCGATGCGGTAGACGCCAGGCTCGACGTACTCGAGTTCGCCCCAGAGTGACCGTTCGCGCCTGAGCTTCAGTTCGAGCTCAATGGACCATGCCAGCGCGGCGAACTTGAGTGCCTCCTGCGGATTCCGCACATCGCGGAATGCCATGGAAGGTCGTCGGCCTCGCTTGATCTGTCGGAGTCCGTGTGTCACCACACGTGCTGCCTCACCGTAGCCAAAGGCCCGGAACAAACGTCGATTCAAGGCTTTCACCTCTTTCGTCCGATAGTACTTGTTGTGAAGGTCGCCCTTGATAAACCACCTCAAAGGTTGGGGCAATCATACCATACAACCTTCTGTGCGATAATATTGTTTTTTGAACAAAAATATTGTGTAGATTGTCGTAATAATTCTTACAGACTACACGCCTATTGTGATGCATACTAATGACATAAGGGAGATAAACAATGCGCGGTCGCCGATTCTTGTTAGGAGCAGTCCTTAGCCTGGTAGTTATTTTTGGCACGTCTGCCTCTGCATTTGCAGCCACAACAGATGGTAATCCTATCTGGTCTGGCCTTTGGCAAGGAGTTAACTCCGCCACCAATACGCCCCCGTCGGATACCTCGCATGCAAGAATCTATGCTGCGCTGGGTGATTCCGTAGCTGCAGGCATGGGGCTCAAAAAATCCTCTACCAACACCAATCGTGATACACAATGTGGAAGATCTTCGCAAGCTTATACGACCACCATCGCTCGCGCTACAAGCCTGCCGCTTATTAATACAGCATGCAGTGGTGCGACAGCTGGCGATATATTTACCAAGCAAGGTGTTAGTGGGCCAAATATTCCACCGCAGCTTGATGCCGCATTTGCACAAGGCACACCCGAGCTCATGACCATTACTGCCGGTGCAAACGATGCGCACTGGCGCGGTTTTCTGCGCACCTGCTACGCAACTAATTGCGCAACCAGTGCGAGTACAACAGCCGCAAATGCCTACCTCGTATCGCTCCAACTAAAGTTGTATTACATGTTTTATGCTATTGAGTCTCGCAGCACAGGAACACCACCAAAAGTGTATGTCACGGGCTATTACAATCCGTTATCTAATAGTTGTTTGGGTGGCCGCATTAGTAGTACTGAGATGGATTGGCTCAACGCCGAAGCCACAGCGCTCAACCAAACCATTCAAAACGTTACCAATAAATTTTCATCATTTGCCACCTTCGTGCCAGTAAGTTTTGCAGGACATGA
>CAZZHV010000051.1:2705-6130 GCA_964654135.1 uncultured Candidatus Saccharibacteria bacterium | reverse complement strand
TTTATTGGCGCATAGTCGTGTATACGATGAATCGTAAATCATAACTATGGGTTTGTTTGTTCCACGCCCCATCGCATGTAATAAGATTAAGATGCTTGGCATTACTTGCACCAAAGATGCGCTGACGCTCTGCTTCACTCGGATTCACTCTTTCGGTGGCTGTTACCTCAAAAGTAAATAACTGACCATTTGAGTCGACAACCTCAACTAAGTCTCTAGTCTTAAGTTGGTTTAGATTCCAAAATGCTGTCTGATGAGGTTTGCCAAAGTGTCCGGCTATTACGGCATTGCCTGGAACTCCAGGCTGTGGGCCAGGTTTATACCAGGCTACATCGGTGAGTTTGTTGGGCGCTGCCATATTACCTTGCGCATTAAGGCCAACGGCCTGCACGTTTGCCTGCAGTCCAAGTTTGGGTATTCGTATGTACTTCGGAGCGCCAGCCGCAATGGCTTTGGAGGCTACATTGCTGGTAGGCGCAGTAGTTCGTTTTGTTGTTGCTGCCCCAGGATAATGATCGTGATGTCGTGCCGTTCTATGCCACACACCTAGGACTACTCCGCTGACTATAAAGACCACTAGTATAGCCAGAATATTGCGTCGCGCCATAGGACTAGAAACGAATTGTCTGCAACTTGTTCTGTAGGAACATACTCCACCACTGCTCACTTGTTAGCGTAGTGTTTGTGCCTGTGCCAGGGAGGCCCGGCAATCCTGCACGTACGGTTACCGTTGCCTGAGCCTGATTAGAAGTAACATTTCGGCTATCTACAGTATTTACGGCAAGTGCGTGTGCAGTATTTGTGAATGTGCCCGCTTTTGTAAATGTCTGTTTGCACGTGTAGACCCACTGCTCGCCAACATCAAATGTAGCGTTGCCATTAGCATCACCACCGCTAAATGACATCGTCTTGCAGCTATCATCGTCAATAGTGACATTATTAAGAGGCGCATTCGTAGAGCTTGTATTCGTAATTGTATAAGTAAATGTTACGGTAAATACTGCTTTCCCACTGCTAGGATTGGCTGTCTTAACTAACGACATACTCGGTTGCGTAACGCTGGTGCCGACAGTTTTTGTAATACTAGCAGCATGGTTTGTCGGCGCGTCATGCAAAGTGCCACTTACATTGCCTTGAGCGACAACGTCAGTTACTCCCGGATCGACGCTAACATTATAATCGGCTGTTCCAACGAGCGTACTCGTTGTTCCTGCAGGATAATCAACCCCGGTTGCTAACGTAACGACATTACCCGTGGGCGTGCCGTCGGCAGCTGGTAGCGTAACCGTCACAGTAGCTCCAGTAATGTCACAGGCTATACTACTTCCGTTATCAAGATTGGTAACGTATACACCATACGTGATAGTATCGCCTTCTTCTACCATTGTTCTGTTTTTGGTCACTGTTAGATCGAGACTATTGCTGTTACAACCACTCGGTGTTTGATCGGCAGATACCGATGCCGCTCCAAAGGTCATACATAAAAACGCACCTATAAAAACTGTCACAATGCGTGATACTAAAGATAAACGTCGCATTTCCACCTCTGCATTATTTTACTTTGTGTTATGCTGCATGACTTTAGCATACCGAACTCACATACTGGGCGCTGTAAGAATTCTAACAACAGTTCGGTATTTAATATCTGCGACTAAATCAGATTGTCTCCAAAACAGTTACGAATATGCGTTATAATCGAACGTTATGGAACGGGAACAGTCAGTAATTGACAGCATCAAAGAGCGGGCTGAGCAAGAAGCAAAGTTCTTTGAGTTTCCGGAAAATTGGCGTTATGGGCGCGAGACTGTACAAGGATTGGCAATTGACCGGGCGTCTACACGAGGCATCGACGACGCCGTTTATGCCGAGCAGACGAGTGATGGCTACGACCTGACGGTTAGCATTGCCGATGTCGGCAGCTTTATGCATAGACAACCTGCCATTAAAACGCTTGCACGCAGCCGTGGCTGGACTCGTTACGAGAACGGCAAAGCTATAATGCCGATGATCCCTACCGAGATTAGCGAGGACAAACTAAGCCTAAAACACAAGGTTGATCGCCCAGTGTTGTCCGTACATATACCCATAGATCATCGAGGGACTGTTAGTGATGTTTACGTAAATCAAGATATTGTGAGAGCTCGTCGCATGTCATATCAAAAGGTCGACAGAATAATCCAGGAACCTCCCAAAAAACCATCAGATGATGTCATTGCGGTCAGGAGCTTAAGCAAAGTTGCTCGTCTGTTGTACGAAGCCCGGCATAGCGATGGCGCACTCGGTGACTTTATTTTCGACGAAGATGATATGCCGATACAACGTTCCAACGAGACAGCATCGCACGGTCTATTTATAGTGACCCAGACTATGATTGCCGCCAATCAAGCTCTTGCACAGTATGCTTTAAGGCATGATATTCCTGTGTTGTACCGCAACTATACAGTGCCGTCCGAGGAGACAGACGACTCGTTATCTCCCATACGCTACGGAGCCACCTATGCGACGACAGTCGAAGGTCACGATGCTTTACGCGCGCCTGCCTACATGCACGGAACCTCGCCCCTCAGACGCTTCGCTGATTTTGTGAGTCACGCCAATTTTGCGGCATATCTTGATGGCCACGATTACCCTTACAGTGAAGATAAACTGCAGGAAATTGCAGTAATGCTCAATAATCGTGCGGCGGGCATTCCTTCACCAAATGCTGGCGGCAGCGCGCGAACATATATCCCGCTCAAGAGTCAATCGTCGTATCTTGTTGATCGTCTCGTACACAATACCGCAAACGAAAACGACGTTGTAACTGCATTATTCAGAACCATTGGCAATGCATCAGAAATTAAACAAGCACGTCAGTCGGCTGCACAATATATTGCACGCAATCCGCTAAAGGCCAGGCAAATACTCAATACTGCAATTAGTCGTGGTGACTTACAGCTACGCAAACGACAGCCAGATGACGCTACCACAACTCGATACATTTTGGTTGACGAAAACGGCACAACCTACCCCTACTTGGACAACGTGAGCCGTGTTGCATTCGCAAGTCGTAAAATATCAGAACGCCGCCAGCAAGTGCTTACGGACGTTGCGACGCTCAGTATGCTATTGGGCATCGAAATTGAGCCAGAATTACCCGCGCACATGGCAGAAGCCGACCCACTAATACTCGAGGCCGAGCAGAAAATGCGTGACATTAACCAAGAATGTCCTATGGGCTTCCAAATTAATGCCGTACAAAACGATGATGGTAGCTACACTGCGAGCGCCTTTGTTCTTGTAGAAGGCAAACCACATGAATGGACTGCATCGGCCTCGAGTAAAAATATAGCCGTTGGTATGGCTAGTGCTAAGCTCATGACTGATATGGATTACCTAATATATCCCCCACGACCACGCACCAAGAAACAAACAAGCGAGCAAAC
>CAZZHV010000051.1:0-2605 GCA_964654135.1 uncultured Candidatus Saccharibacteria bacterium | reverse complement strand
CTATCGAAAAGGTCGAGGAGAGCGCTCTTCCACCGACGCACGACAAAGACAGTAGAATAAAAAATGTGCCGGTTACTCTTCCGATACCCGCAATACCGCAAAAGCCTCCTGCAGCATCTGTGCCAGAAGATCGGTTAGTGCGACTACCACTTTCTATCCGTGCCCGTGTTTTCTCTAAGCGTATACTAGACATACTTACTCGATATCGACCAGACTAAGCCTGCTATACTAGTAGCAATGAGTCAAAACGAAATCAATCCACATCCACACGAAACACATAAATCGCACCGTTCTCCTTGGTTGCGCGCTGCCATATTGGGCGTAAATGATGGTATTGTATCAACTTCAAGCCTTATGCTCGGTGTTGCCGCAGCTTCAGCTAGCCGCAGTACAATCATTACCGCTGGTATCGCAGGACTTTCGGCAGGTGCGTTATCTATGGCTATTGGCGAATACGTTTCGGTAAGTTCACAACGTGACTCTGAGCGTGCAGATATTGCTATCGAAGAACGCTCTCTTGCCGCCAACCCAGACGCAGAGCTACGCGAACTGGCTCAAATCTACGAGCAACGTGGTCTTAAATCAGAACTTGCACTTGAAGTTGCCCAGCAGTTACACGACCACAACGCCGTTGCAGCACATGCCCGCGACGAGCTCGGCATCGATCATGAAGATCTCTCTAACCCTATTCAGGCTGCTCTTGCCTCTGCTGCCGCTTTCTCGATTGGCGCACTTATTCCAGTGCTCGCAGCATACTTTGTAACTTCGTCTGCTGCTAAACCTTCTATTGTTATCGCTTCCCTCATCGGTCTTGCTATATCCGGTGCAATTGGTGCCTCACTTGGCGGCGGACACAAAATCTTGGCAGCCGCTCGTGTATTTGTCGGTGGCGGTGCAGCTATGGCTATTACTGCATTCATCGGTCATCTTATTGGCAAAAGCTCTCTGTAGACCCATATGGTGGATTTATCTGCATAATTATTATATAATATAGTTACGACGTATTCTACGTTTGTTCATTCACGCCTACACGAGGAGACCCCTGTGTCCATCCAGTTCGTTACGCCCCGCACTGGTGCGCTGTACAACAATCCGTCGTCCTTCTTTGCCGCTGACATGGAGCACATCAACGACGTTAACTACTGGTCTCCGTACCAGAGTGACGAGGTCTGCCTGATTGCCACCTTTGCGGTGGACAGTGACGGCAACCCGATGTTTGCTTCATACGGTCGCGAAGACAAGATCGACGCTTTCGTCATCGAAGACGCTGACGAGGCCACCAAGCAGCTCTTCCGCGAGCACAAGGGCCGGATCTGCGTCATCTGCATCCTGGCATACGATCTGCAGGGACCGTTCGCCCAGCGCGGTAACAAGTACGACATCGACGAGAACGCGCATGTGGCCCTGCTCCCGCTTAACCCCTCAGTGGAAGCTATCGCGGGCATGCACCATGGCAGCTACTTCGTCATCGAAGGTGAGTACGCCGGCTTTACGCCGAAAGACTTTGGAGGCACTTGGAGCATTGCGGTCGAAGACCAGATCTATCTGGTGGAAGCCGACTCCGTCAAGGAACCGCGGTTCGCCAGCGGTGTCCTGGAGCGACTACAGAACAAGGCACCCATCCCGGGTGAACGAGTGCACATGGTGGTCTACAGGAACACCGAGCACGACTGCATCAAGTCGGTTTACGACATGCCGTACTTGGTCACTCCGCATCCGTCACGCCAAGTGGCCTACAACCACTTGCGCGCACAGATCGCGACCCTGCTCCGCAAGGTCGATTCGTATCTGTTGCGCGGACAGTGGCGCAAGGCGCGGCACCTGCTGGCTCAGATCCGCTTCATGGAATGCACCTTCGGCGAAAAGCAACGTGTCGAGAAGTTCCAGGCGAAATTCCCCTCCCGGGAAGCTCCGTTCTGGACTCCGGACTCGCTCTACGCCAAGCGCTTCCTGCGGGCCTTCGGGGTCAACCTCGAACATCTGACATACAGCGAAGTGACCGAGGTCGCACGCAAGGTCTTCGACGGCCGACTCGTCAGCCAGGAAGACTCCAGGCATACCGATCCGATCGTTCTCCTGAACCACATGGTGCAGGAAGGCATGCCCGACGACCACATTATTTCAGTGGTTGCCAGCGGCATCACCGGACGGTTCGAGCGTCTGCTGAAGATGCTGGAGGGATCCGAGCACGATCCGTTCGATCGCAATTGCCGATTCGATCGAGACTGCTGGTCGTTGGACCGTTCGCTGCACATCGCGTGTGGCTACGACAACGAGACGCTAGTCTCAGCTGTCGTCAGTCTCATCGAGACCTACCTGTTCGGAACATTGTCTGTCGGTCAGCGTGCCTTGCTCGCCTACACGTGCTGCGAAGCACTCAAGACGATCAAACACTGGCAAAGCCGGCAGTTCAGCTCCGTGCAGCGTGTCGACAGCCAGAAGGCCGGGACATGGCTCACGAGCCTGAAGGGCTACAACACCGGCAGTTACGCCGAGACACAGATCCTCATCGAGGGCATCATGCGCCGCGCGTAACCTTCGTTTCACTTCCTCTGTAGGCAGAACCCCACAACAACGCCCTAAAAAGGCGCGGGTGCCCCCGTTA
>CAZZHV010000050.1:0-6306 GCA_964654135.1 uncultured Candidatus Saccharibacteria bacterium | reverse complement strand
CGACCTCACGGCCCCCAGCCGTACGCGCTACCAACTGCGCTACACCCCGTTGATCTACAGTCGAATAATAACAAAAATGACTGGGTAGCCGCTATGATTAGCCTGGAAACTATCCAGGTGGGTAATCGCACTTGTCAACCACGGTCAACAAAAATATTGAATTCCCATTCATATATGTAACAGATTAATCATTACACGGCTTTAGGACCCAGCCATCTGTTATTATACCATCTCTTCCCTGTTCTATTGAAGTAGGAAGTTGACGATATTGTATGAAATACTGGTATAGAGGGGGCTGATGAATGGGAAAAGAACTAATACGAAGAGGATTAGAACCATAAAACCCGCTCCTTCAATCTGTTCCATTACGCGACGAAGGCCATCTGGAGCAAAAGCGTATAAGAGCCTTGAGCCATCCAGGGGTGGAAACGGAATCATATTAAAGACGAAGAAGCCTATATTAACCTGCATAAAGAGTATGAGCGCAGTCGCGAGGTCGGTTCCGAGACCGATCTGGAAAATGTGTAGAACAATTGAAGCTAAAACAGCAAGTAAAAGGTTCGTAAGCGGACCCGCGATACCTACAAGTGCAATGCCGTATTCGCCATAGCGGACTTGAGAAGCGTTAAAGGGCACTGGTTTAGCAGCAAAAAATGGTGGCTGATGAAACAATATGAGCACTAACGGTAACAATACCGTTGTAAATATATCTACGTGCTTCAGTGGATTTAGAGAGAGCCTACCCTCTTCATAAGCCGTTTGGTCACCTAGAGCATGAGCCACATAGGCGTGCATGGCCTCATGGATCGCCAGAGAAATAACGAGTGAAATAAGGATAATTGCTATGCTGCTAGCGCTGAAATCGGAAAACATACTTACAGTATAGCAGGCTTAATCTGTAATATCTCCCTAGATAAGTTGACGATAGGAGCAAAACCAGTTAAAATATATCCTTGAATAGAAGGAATTTAAGAGACATGCGTAAATGTGATTTGACTGGCAAGGGAAAGCAATTCGGTAACAACGTTAGCTTTTCTCAACGCCACACTAAGAAAGTTTGGAATGCCAACATCCAAAACAAGACAATTTTGGTTGACGGTAAGAAGGTAAAGCTCAAGTTAAGCACTCAAGCTATCCGTACCCTCAAGAAGAAAGGCCTCCTTACAGCGCCAGCACCAGTTGCAGCAAAATAAGGATCCCGATCAAACTAAAAATACCACTCCCACGAGTGGTATTTTTATTAATGTCGAATAAGTCTAAGCTTGCTCGACAACAATAAGCTGCGTAACTTCGCCAAGCTCAGATGGCTTGAGCTTGAGCTTAGCAACTGTATCCTTAGGCTCCATAGCCAATGCGCGCAATGCATCAGCCAATGACTGCTGTGGAACTGGGAATGAAAGCTTGGCGTTATCGTAGTGTGTTGGGATAACGAGCTTTGGTTCAATTTTCTTGATCAGCTTAAGAGCACCAACTCCATCTAGTGTATATCCATTACCGCCTACTGGCACGATCATTACATCGATCATGCCGATTTGTTCGAGTTGCTTATCGGTCAGCTCGGGGTAAACATGGCCGGTCACGAGAATTTTAAGGTCTTCTACGTGCAATTTGTACATAGTTGCAGTCTTGCCACTTGTCTCATCGATATGTGCACGAGCTGGAATGCCATAGATTGACACACCAGAAACTTCGTATTCGCCTGGCTGGTCGATAACAATCTTCGACTCCTGTACAGGACTTGCGTGTGCAGCTGTGTAGAGTGCTATATCACCTGCACGAGCAGCAGACTTGCCCCCAAGGTCAGCTAGGTTGTCATCGACCAAGACACGGGCTTGTTTAGTTGTTAGTGCAATACAATTGGCACCGTAAAATTGAATATCCATTATGTTACTCCTCTGATGCTACAGAATATTATTTTTATCAATCAAAATCTGCTTCTTGGACTCAAGCAATATGGTGATAAAGCGGTCTTTGATATCGCGGCGATACATAAATTCCTGGGTAGGCATATGCGTATAACGAATATCTTTACCCTCTTGAGCCTCAAGCTCAGCTACAAACTTACCAAGTGCGTTCTGGTTTATATCACCGACAACCAAAAGATCGACACCGCTGCGGTCGTCACGAGTAAACTGACCTGTAAAAAGAGCAATTTCAACGTTGCCAAGCGCCTTTAGCCTATCTTGGTCAGATGTTGGTGCAGCCTTGACCGTATCTGTCGATCCGCCAACTACCTTCTTAGGAGCTTTTGCAGTACTTGGCTGGCCAAAAATCTGACGCAAGGGTTGGTAGTGTTCAAATTCTTGATTTACTTCATAATACAAACGGTTATTTGTTGTATCAGAAACGATAATACCTATATTTAATAGGTTTGCGAGTTCACGACGAACAGAATTAATTTGCTCATCGATCTTACGTGTAATTTCGCGGACATAAAAGGAGCGGTTTGGGTTACTGTAGAATAACTGCAGTAGCTTTACCCTCGTTTTTGATCCAAACAATTGCTCAACCATATATCTATTGTAGCACTGTTATATGAAAGTATAAGTATTATTTGTTCAAGAACGTTGTCACTAAATCTACAGCTTCTGCCTGTTCGGCTACCCAGTGAATACTTTTGTTGCGTTTAAACCAAGTACGTTGGCGTTTTGCTAATTGGTAATCGTTGCGAACGAACATTTCTTTAGCTTCTTCGAACGAACTCATGCCATCCAAATATGCCTTAAAGGCCTTGTATCCAGGAGCCTGTAACGCCGCGGTGTCTGGATTATATTTAGCGAACAAAGTACGAACTTCGTCTACAAAGCCAGCCTCGCACATAGCATCTACTCGTTTTATAAGCTTTGCCTTTAAAGTTTCTCGCTCTATGCTCAATCCAAGCACTAGTGTATTTTTCCGCAAAGTCCTATGTAATGACTGTAGTCCGCCAGTTTCAATTACGCGTGAAAGATGTCGCGGATTCTGAATATTCTCAGGCATGGCCAAGCCACGCTCAATTATTTCGGTTTGAAGTTCTTGGACCGTCATTAACTGTAACCGCTGACGTTCCTGAGGGTCTGGAGCCTGTCGAAATTCAAAGTCGTACAATATAGCATCGACATACAGACCAGTACCGCCCACCAAAAATGGAACACGACCACGCGAAGCAATATCTTCTATAGCTTGTTTTGCTAATTTTTGGAAATCCGCCACACTAAAAGAATCTTCCGGGTCCACTATATCGAGTAAGTGATGTGGAATTCCGTCCTGTTCCGTAACAGTTGGCTTTGCGGTTCCAATGTCCATGCCGCGATATACAGTACGCGAATCGGCACAGATGATCTCACCATTAAAGCGCTTTGCGAGTTCAATGGCCAACGCGGTCTTGCCGGAAGCAGTTTCGCCAACAATAGCTATTAAAGGAGTGTCGTCTGATTTGGATCCCATAATAATTCACCTACGTTTACTGTGTAATCTTCGTTAACCTGATATCCATCAGCCTCTAAGGCAGCCCTATGTCCGTCAAGACCCCCGTTAGGCCAGCCACGTGCAAGACCACCCTGTTTATTGACAACTCTTTGCCATGGAAGATCCGATGGACCATGGTTAGCAATCTGGCCCACTTCCCAAGCAGCCCAAGCGGCACCACAAAGCGCCGCAATCTGGCCATATGTCATCACCCTCCCCTGTGGTATCTGTGCAACGAGAGCGTGAACTCTTTTTGCAAAATCAGCGTCAACTCTGCTCATCGAAATACTCCTCAACTTCTTTCCAGTTTACACATCGCACGACGCCCCGAGGCAGAACTTCTGCCTGATTCCATGGGTAGTTACCAAATAAAACTGCTGGCACCCCCTGCTCGGCGGCAGCTATACAGTGCTTTAATTGGTCATCAATAAGATAGGATGCGCCAATTTGACGCAACATATCTGCCTTGGTGGTGATGTGGGCGCCAGCCTCACCACTATCAAAAATACCTGAATGATGTATGTCAGTGAAGATGCCCGGAAAATGGTTTTCCACCCATATTTTTGTCTGTTCGCGTATTAACTGTTGTCTTGATGTAACTACCCGAAGATCACTCTGTATACACAACTTTTTTAACACAGGCAAAGCTTCAGCATTCGCCTGATATGACGCAACGATACCCGATGTGTGAAAAATACGAGATCGCTCTCGCATTTCGTCCGCAGAAACACCCCACATAGTCATCCAGTCTTCAGAGAAATCTGCTGCAGTCATGGAAGTGCCCCACTGCGCATTGCTGAAGGCAGCAAAGCCTTCAGCGTTAGCAGCGAGTACGTCATCAATATCAAAAGCAATTATCTTGCGTGGCTTCTGCATGGCCGTCTTCTACAGTGATGTTTTAGAAACACGAGATTTAACTTCGTGCGCAACGGTCTTAAGGAATTCTTCCATAGTACGAGACTGCGTATTTTCGTTTACGGCCATGTCGCGGCGAATACGAGGAGTAACCTCACCTGTTTCAATCTCTTTTTCACCAATAACAAGGGTGTACGGAATCTTCCATAGTTCTGCGTTACGGATTTTCTTACCGACAGATTCGTTATCGTTGTCTACAGTAATGCGCAGACCAAGAACCTTAGCTTGTTCAACGATAGTGTTGGCAAAGGCTACGGTCGACTCTTCTTGATTAACGGTAATTATGCGAATCTGCTCTGGCGCAACCCAAGTTGGGAATTTACCTGCAGTGTGTTCAATGTATACGCTCAAGAAGCGCTCAACTGATCCCAGCAAGGCGCAGTGAATCATGACTGGACGTTGCTTCTCACCTTTTTCGTCAACATATTCGAGCTCAAAGCGCTCAGGCTGTACGAAGTCTAGTTGCACCGTAGCCAGTTGATGTTCACGACCGAGCGCGTCGCTCACCATCATATCAATCTTAGGACCATAAAACGCCGCTTCGCCATCTTGTTCGAAGTACTCGAGCTGGTTAGATTCGGTAGCGGTCTTGAGCTGTCCCTGTGCTGATTTCCAAAGCTCTTCACTCCCCAAATAGGAGTCGCTCTCATCACGATAAGAAAGGCGTACGCGCAGTGACATGCCAACAGTCTCGTATAGTTCACGAGCAGCAGCAAGCAACGTGTCAATTTCCTGCTCAATTTGATCCTGGCGGCAGAAGATATGACTATCGTCTTGCGTAATCGCACGAACGCGACTCAAGCCACCAAGTTCTCCTGTCTTTTCATCACGATAGACGGTAGTAGTCTCTAGGTAGCGAAGTGGCATATTGCGGTAGCTTCGCGGTTGTGAGGCGAAAATCTGTGCATGGTGAGGGCAATTCATTGGCTTCATCGCAAAATCATCGCCAGTCACCTGGCTTTCTACCAAAAAGAGCTCTTCACCAAATTTTGCCCAATGGCCAGATTTTTTGTAGAGATCAGTTTTGGTAATGTGCGGAATAAACACTTTCTGGAAGTCACTACGCTCCCGAAGTTCGTTTGAAAAACGAGTTAGCTCTTCACGAAGCACGGTACCACGGGGGGTAAACAGTGGTAGGCCCGAGCCAATTAGGTCAGAGAATACAAACAGATCGAGTTCCTGGCCAAGCTTGCGGTGGTCACGCTTCTTTGCTTCTTCGAGCATTGCCAGGTGCTGGCGCAACTCTTTGTCGGTCTTGAATGCGACACCATAGAGACGTTGCATCTGAGGATTGCCCTCTTTGCCACGCCAGTAAGCACCACTGAGGCGCATGAGCTTAAAGGCCCCTACTTTGCCTGTTGATTCTACATGTGGCCCTCGACAAAGATCAGTAAAGTCGCCATTCTTATAGAAAGAAACTTGCTCTACCTTGCTGTCATCGCCCGCTTCAACACCAAGCTCTTCGGCATTAATATCCTTGGCGCTTGTTGTGCCGGCACGCTTGAGATCGTTTAATAGCTCTTCCTTATATGGTTGGCCATTTTCGCGAGCCCAGGCAATTGCCTCATCTACCGGAAGATAAGAACGTTCAAACGCCTGGTCTTCTTTGATAATTTTCTTCATTTCAGCTTCAATACGCTCAAAGTCTTCTTCGGAAAGTTTATCTTTGCCAAGATCCATATCGTAGTAGAACCCATGTTCGACTACCGGACCAACGCCCAGCTTTGCATCCGGGAATAAACGTTTAACTGCGGTAGCCATGATGTGGGCCAGGCTATGGCGCATTGCGTGTAAATATTCTTCTGGTGATTGGTCACTCATCATGACTCCTTTCGATTACATATAAAAAGACGCGCCTGATTAAATATTCTCGCAAATACATTTAATCTTTTAGCGCGTCTCGGACCCAATATTTTGTTGGGCGGTTCCACCGGACTTCTCTGG
>CAZZHV010000049.1:0-7261 GCA_964654135.1 uncultured Candidatus Saccharibacteria bacterium | reverse complement strand
CTTCCTGCAGGTTGTGACGTCGAAATCAAGATGTAATCACATCTACACACAAAGAGCCGCTCGAGCAATCGGGCGGTTTTTTAATGCCTAGTTAATATATACATGATATGCGTAGAAAGTTGACGCTGCTGCCAACTTAAACTATTATTGCTCAGGACAAAATTCTTTTAGTGTAAATGCCTCGGGAGAAAAAGGGGCATAAAGATCACCGTTCCACCAAGGAAAGGGCGGCTTTTTTGCGCCGCAAAATACTTATGACCGAGATCTATTACAAAGAAGATGATTCATATACTACTGGTAACATATTTGATGGCGAAGTAAATGAAGAACTGGCGACACCAATGGACAATTTGCGCTATTGGACGACAGTAGTTCATGGCATGCCATTTCGAGACGATGAAGAAACAGTAGCCTGGGACTCACGCCGACGTACCGTTGATGCCTATGGTGCCGACATTCTAGGCACAGTGGCAGTTGCCGATGTAACCGGTAGTTCCGAACTTTTGCCTGAAGACTTCGAGGAAACAACCGAGAACCACCACATGCTTGCATACTATCGTAGCTTGAGCGAAGCTCAGCACAGACTACTGAATACTGAGCCGATATCATCACGTATACGCTTTAAGCGCGTAGCTAGTCTGCTACTCGGCCTTGTGCTGCGATAAGTTTTTGGCCTGCTGCTTTTTACGAGCTGGGCGCAACTTACTACGCTTACCAATCGCAGGAGTATTGACTGGCGCTATGCCGAGTGCTTGCTTGATACGCTCAGTAATAACGGTGCTGGCACGTGGCGTAATGTTATGAAATTCGGCGATTGTTTGCGTGCTAATGTGTGTCGCCTCATGGCCAAATAATTTCTTTGAGGTGCCGCGTATCACGAGCATGTCGAGCGAGCCGTAGACGATATCAATAGGCAGAGCTAGCTGCTTAATGTCATCCAAGGTTGTTTGCTTGATAATTGTATTTTCCAGGCTCTTTACGAAAGGCTGCCAGGTATCTTCTCGTATCTCAAAACCAGAGAGGCGCGCAACAAGAGCACGTAGTGCTGGGCTGGCCGCACGTTCTGGCAAGGACGAGGCAATAATACGACCATACATACGCATGTACATATCAAGCTTGCGCTTATTTGCTCTCGTTTCTGGCAAGCCAGCATACAGAGGCATTTCATAGAGGATAAGCTGCTTGACTAGCGTGGGCGCTAATTTTGCGACATGGGCGGCAACGAGGCAGCCCATAGAATGACCTACAATTATGACTGGTTCGCGTGGTTTCTGTGCCCGAATTGCTGTAATAACCACTTGAGCGTGGTCATCAACGGTATATTGCGGCCAATCAGGCTTAGGCGATGTACCAAAACCGAGCAGGTCGAGGGCTAGAATGTGACATGGGGTGTCTTGCAACTTGGCTGCGACGCGTGACCAGACGGCGCCTGAGCTTCCAATGCCGTGCAAGAGAACCACAAGTGGCCCATCACCAGCATCGATGCTGGTATGCAACTTGTAGGGCCTGCGCAGTGTCTTATGCCAGAAATAGTCGAACGAACGAAACATACATACAGTGTACGTGAAGGTGTTCTTATGATGCAAAGTATGCTTTAATATCGCTAATGGCTACACGAACAAAAACATCCAAAAGTACTAATAAACATGCACCTAAACGTCAAAGTACTACACAAGACCTCGACAGTGTCTTTTTTCTTAAACTTGTGCTCTATATGATCCTCGGATCAATGTGGGTTAAGGTAACACACGCTGATACGCTAAGTCTCCCGCTACCTATGGGCTTGGCTATAGGACTTTTCTTTACGAGTCACGAGCATTTCCAGATTGATCGCAAGATCGAATATGCCGTGCTGCTTGTAGCAATGCTCATTGGTTACTTTGCGCCATTCGGCCTCTACATTGCCTTCTAGCTCGCTCAAAGTGTGATAGTATATGTGCTCAGATGGAGCATGTACCGCAAGAATCACCTATTTTCGAGGATGAAGCGTTGTGCGGTAACTTAGCTACTGCACCTCACGAAATCCATATCCACGATCATTCAAAGACGATGAACATAACTGGCGATGTTGCGTGGTGGGAATGTAAGATGACTCTTGATGATACTCCTGTTCGGGATGTCCTAGAGCAAAGCGAGGCTCGGCTCACAGAGAGTGAGCCCTCTTATAGTCCGGTGGTACGCGGTGCGGCACTGACTTATGCCTGGATGTGCGCCTCAGCTTTGAGCGATGTATTTATTGATTTTAGCGCCGCAGCAAACCAGATGCCTCGGAGAGAGTACAGTGCTCTTAAGCCCTTTGCAGCCAACTTGACGACTGGGGACCTACCGTTTCAAGCCTTTTATGCCCAAAACGCAAGAGTCCCTATGGGTGAGGATGGTTCAGAAAATGCAGCCGGTTTTGTCGCCGCGAGCACATTCTGTTATGGTTCGTTAGACATGAGCATCTCACTAGACCATGTCGACAATCCCCGGCACGAAGGCAAGACTCTGTACACCTTCACTCCTGAGCAGCGTATGATGCTCTTTTATCTCGTCCCAGGTTTGGAAGTGTGGTGGCGTCCGGAGATAGGTAGAATCAAAGTCTCACGCCAGAAGCCAGAAGGGCCGACCAGTGAACTATTGGAAGCTGATCTCTATGGCGACCCTTATGATGTGACGACGCAACTTTTAGGAAAATTTGTTCTCAAATGATTCGATGTAGTAGGCTGGTGGTGTAGAATAGTCTACATATTGACAAGGGGTGGAGAGAAGTGCTACACTGTAACGGTATAACAAATTCCTGTACTTGGTTATTTGGGAAGGTCAGAACTCTTAACAGAGGTAGAAACCACCCGGAGCCGAGCATTTTTATGCAGCGCATAAAGGTGAACGAGGCGGCAGGGTAATACAGAGGTGGAGCACCAAGACTCTATCTGGAGACACTATGAAAGCATTAATCACTCGAAAGGTAGGCATGACCAGTACCATCGCTGAAGACGGTACCGTTCAAGCTGTAACCTTGCTTTCCGCTAGTCCTTGCGTAATCACGCAAGTCAAGACCACAGAAGTAGACGGCTACAAAGCTGTACAGCTTGGTTTTGAGGAAGCAAAAGAACAACGTGTGGCCAAAGCACAGCAAGGTCACTTTAAAGCCGCCGGCATTATGCCAAAGATTGTCCGTGAGTTTCGTGTTGACGAAATCACTGAAGACCTCAAGGTTGGTGAATCTATCAATCCAGAGGTCTTTTCAGTTGGTGACGAAATCGACGTAACAGGCACAAGCAAAGGTAAGGGTTGGGCTGGTACTATCAAGCGCCACAACTTCCACCGCGGTCGTAAGACTCACGGTGGCCGCTCATACCGCCGTCCTGGTTCAATCGGTTCTATGTACCCACAGAAGATTTTCAAGGGTAAGAAGATGGCAGGTCAAATGGGTCACGAACAAGTAACCGTTCAAAACTTGAAGGTTGCTTTGATTGACACAGAAAATGGCGTCATCGGCGTTACCGGCGCTGTTCCAGGTCCACGCAAGGGCATCGTCATCATCAAGGAGGCGAAATAATGGCAAGCGTAGCAACATACACTAAGAGCGGCGCTAAGGCTACTGCTGCAGCTAAGCTTGACTCAGAAGTTTTCGGTGTTATGCCAGAAAACCATGAGCTCTTGAAGCTTGCGTACGTAGCATACTTGGCTAACGGTCGCGAAAACCTCGCAGTTGTAAAGACTCGTGGTCTCGTACGTGGTGGTGGTAAGAAGCCATGGAAGCAGAAGGGTACTGGCCGTGCACGTTTCGGTTCAACCCGTAACCCAATCTGGCGTGGTGGTGGTATCGTATTCGGTCCAACCGGCAACGAAAACTACACCAAGAAGATGCACGTAACTGCAAAGCGCCAGGCAATCCGCCAGGCACTTAGCCTTGCAGCTAGCGAAGGTGAGATCAAGGTTGTTGAAACTATCAACTTCGACGGTAAGGTAAAGACCACTGTTGACTTCCTCAAGAAGATTGACGCTAAGGGTTCTATCCTCCTCGTAACTGACGTTAAAGACAACATGTCTGATCGCGCAACTCGCAACCTCAAAGGCATTAAGGTAGTACACGCTCAATACTTGAACGTTTACGACATCCTTAATAGCGACACCATCGTAATCAGCAAGCCAGCTCTCGAACTCGTTCACGAATGGCTCGGCAAAGCTGCTCCTGCAGCTCCAGCTAAGGAGACTAAATAATGGATAAGGAAATGATCCTCAAGCCTCGTCTAAGCGAAAAGACTTACGGTCTTAGCCTTGCTAGCAACACCTACGCCTTCCAGGTTCCTGGTGACGCAACCAAGCACACCGTAGCTCGCGCAGTAGAAGCCCAGTTCGACGTTACTGTCGAAACCGTTAATATCATTAACGTTAAGGGTAAGGCTAAGCGCACCGTCCGTAAGGGTGGTCGCCCAACCGCTGGTAAGCGCTCTGACATCAAGAAAGCATACGTTACTCTCAAAGAGGGCGACAAGCTTGCTATCTTCGACGTCGCAGAAGACGCAAAGGAGACTAAGTAATGGCGATTAAAGCATATAAGCCTACCACTCCTGGCCGCCGTGGCATGACCAGCCAGGATACTGCTGAGATTACTACTAAGAATCCAGTACGTTCACTCTTGGTTGCTAAGCGCCGCACTAACGGTCGCAACAACCAGGGTCGTATCACTACCCGTCACCGCGGTGGTGGAGCACGCAAGTTCTATCGTTTGGTAGACTTCAAGATGCTAGCAGGACTGACCGCTACCATCGAACACATTGAGTATGACCCAAACCGCTCAGCTCGTATCGCTCGTATTAAAGAAGCTAACGGCACCTACCACTACATCCTTGCTAGCAAGGGTATGCAGATTGGCCAGACTATCACCAGTGGTGAAGAAGCTCCAATCGAAGCTGGTAACCGTCTTCCACTTAAGAGCATCCCAGTAGGTAGCACTATTCACGCTATCGAACTTCAGCCAGGCCGTGGCGCGCAAATGGTTCGTGCAGCTGGTAACAGCGCACAGCTTATGGCCAAGGAAGGCGAATACGCTCAAGTACGCCTCCCTAGTGGTGAAGTACGTCTCGTTAACCTCGAATGTACTGCATCACTTGGTGTTATCGGCAACGAACAGCACCAGAACGTTAAAATCGGTAAAGCTGGTCGTTCACGCCACTTGGGTAAGCGCCCTGGTGTGCGTGGTGTTGTAATGAACGCCGTAGATCACCCACACGGTGGTGGTGACGGTGGTCGTCACCGTATGGCTAAGGCGCCTCGTACTCCATGGGGTCAGAAGACCCTTGGGTTCAAGACTCGTCGCCGCAAGAACACTAGTCAATTTATCGTAAGAAGCCGTCACGCGGCCAAGAGAAAGTAAGGTAGGTTATAATGAGTCGTTCACTGAAAAAAGGACCATTTATCGACCCTAAGCTCGCTAAAAAAGTAGCAGCTCTAGGCGCCGAGGACCGCACCATCATCAAGACTTGGGCTCGCGCGAGCACTATTGCTCCAGAGTTCGTTGGCCGCACTTTCGCTGTGCACAACGGTAAAGTCCACGTTCCAGTATTCGTTACTGAAAACATGGTCGGTCACAAACTTGGTGAATTTTCACCAACCCGTAAGTTCCGCACTCACGGTGGTAAATTAGCAAAGGGTAAGAAGTAGTCATGGCAGTTAAAGCAATCGCAAGAGGCGTTCACATGAGCCCTCGCAAAGTTGGCGTTGTAGCCAGCCTTGTTCGTGGTCGTACTGTTGCTGATGCACTTACAATCCTCGAGCACACCCCACGTCGTTCAGCTACTGCCGTTAAGAAGACTATTCTTAGCGCTAAAGCTAACGCTGATCACAACCATAACATTAAGCCTGACACATTGCAGATCGTTGCTATTACTGTTACGCCTGGCCCACGCCTTAAGCGTTTCCGTCCTGCAGCACACGGTCGTGCATTGCCATTCCAGCGCCGTACTTCACACATTACCGTTATCGTTGATGGTGAAGCCCGTGTAGCCAAGAAGGCTGAGAAGGAGGCTAAATAATATGGGACAAAAAGTAAATCCAATTAGCATGCGCCTCCAGGTCAACAAAGACTGGCGCAGCAAATGGTTCGTAGGTGGTAAGCGCGAGTACGCAATGTACTTGGCTAACGACCTTCAAGTTCGCCGTATGATCCAAAACAAACTTGGTTCACGCGCTGCGATCAACAAAGTTGACATTGAGCGTTCTCCAAACCTCGTAACTGTTACTATCACAACCGCTAAGGCTGGTGTAGTGATCGGTCGCGGTGGTTCAGGCGCACAAGAGTTGAAGGCTACTATCGAGAAAATCTATGGTATCCCAACTCGTGTTAACATCGAAGAAATCAAGAAGCCAGAGCTCTACGCTAAGTTGGTTGCCGAGAATATCGCACACCAGCTCGAGCGTCGCATGAACTTCCGTCGCGCTATCAAGTCATCTGCAGCAAACACTATGCGCTCAGGTGCTCTCGGTATCCGTATCGAAGTTGCTGGCCGATTGAATGGCGCTGAAATGTCACGCCGCGAAAAAGAAGTTGCTGGTTCAGTACCACTTCACACTCTTCGTGCTGACATTGACTACGCACAGATTCCTGCCAAGACACAAGCCGGTATTATCGGTGTTAAGGTTTGGATCTACAAAGGGGAGGCTAAGTAATGTTAATTCCTAAACGAACTAAGTTCCGCAAGGTACGCAAGGGTAAAATCCGCGGCGTAGCTACAAGCGGCAACTACATTTCTTTTGGTGAATTTGCGCTTCAGGCTCAAGGCCACGAGCGCATCACCTCTCGCCAAATCGAAGCCTCTCGTCAGGCTATGACTCGCTACATCAAGCGTGGCGGTAAAATCTGGATCCGTATCTTCCCACACACTCCTGTGACTCGTAAGCCACAAGACGTGAAAATGGGTTCAGGTAAGGGTAACCCAGAGTTCTTCGTTGCCAAGGTTAAGCCTGGTACCATCTTGTTCGAAATGCAAGGTGTTAGCGAAGAAACTGCCCGCGAAGCTATGCGTCTCGCAGCTCACAAACTCCCTGTTAAGACAAAATTCTTAGTGAAGGAGGAGGCGTAATATGAAGATCGCTGATATCCGCAAACTTTCAACTGCTGATTTAACCGCTGAAAGTACGAAATTGCGCGAAGAAATCGCTGAATTAAAGCGTCGTTTGACTACTGGTGAAGTACAGAACGTTCGTGTAATTCGTCACAAACGCAAAGACTTGGCACGTATGTTGACCGTCTTGGGCGAACAACTTACGAAGGAGA
>CAZZHV010000048.1:0-8391 GCA_964654135.1 uncultured Candidatus Saccharibacteria bacterium | reverse complement strand
TCTTCCACACGGTCGACCCGCGTAAACACGGCCGCGACCCCCACACCATGACCTACGTCGAGTCCAGGAAGGACTTCAAGCGAGCACTGGAAATGCGTCAGCCCCAGGTCCTCACGGACATCTGAGCTGTCGCCTGACGGACAACGCGTCCGTCAAAGGGATAGGGTCGGAATCGACAACTACAGTCGCACCCGCGACAACACCATTCGTCGATTCCACCCTCTCCCTGCACCACCCCCTGAAATTTGAAAGCCCCGATTATTCGGGGCTTTTTGCTATTCGTAGTGCAAGGCTTCGACTGGATCAAGCTTAGCGGCTCGTCGTGCTGGGTACAAGCCAGCTAAGAGACCAATAACAGTGGTAATTATAATCACTCCGGCAATAAGCCAGAGAGGCAGCGTTACAATGTTAGTGCTGTGAATATTGTTTGATTTGAGCTGATCATTAATAAGCGGATTAGCGATAAGAATCAGTCCGTAACCGACACCAAGCCCAACAATACCACCGATGAATCCAAGCAGGGCCGCTTCGAATGTAAACAGCCGACTAACCACGGAGCGGCGAGCGCCGACAGCGCGCATGACGCCGATTTCGCGGGTACGTTCCAATATGGCCATCACCATGGTGTTAACAACACCTACCGCAGCTACTGCTAAGGCGATACCACCGATTCCACCAAGTACGGCGCCAAGAATGTTAAAGATAGCCAATTGCTGCTTGATTTCCGTCTGGGCGTCGGCGGCCCCAACCTTATAGGTATCACGTATGTCTTTAGCGACAGCTGCTGCGTTTGAGGCTTGATCTACTTTTACGATAAGAGATGCGTAACCATTCTTGGTCAATTCGTCGCTTGATGTAAGTGTTGGCTGGGCTTGTTTACAAGTAGTTGACGGCTTGTTGCGACACAAAGCATTCGCCGCATCCTGAGCTTCTCGTGTAACCTGATATGTTTGATTAAGCTGCATACCACGAGCCCACTCCAGTGGCACGCGAATGGTATAGCGATCTTTGAGGGTGTCAGTTATGCCTACAATTGTGGCATTGAGTGTTACGGGTGCAGGTTTGTAGTCACGACCGTCGGCATTCGGATGCGTCTGGAACCAGTTTGCCTGATCTTGATAGGCCTTGAGTGGGTCAGAGCCAACGCCGGTGTAGTAGTTTTCGGTGTAGAGTCC
Source organism: uncultured Candidatus Saccharibacteria bacterium (assembly GCA_964654135.1). Classification (GTDB taxonomy): domain Bacteria; phylum Patescibacteriota; class Saccharimonadia; order Saccharimonadales; family UBA4665; genus CAMLQK01. The sequence goes on along the minus strand of CAZZHV010000048.1, from coordinate 7,216 downwards.
AACCGTCTTACCGATAAGCTGATCGTACTTGTGTTTGTAGCCCAATTTGTCGGCATAGTCAGAGGTAATTGTGATAACACCGGTCTTATCACTTGGAGCAATGTCACGGCCTGCAACGAGGTTGCTCTGGATTACATTATTAGCATCGTAGGCAGTCATTTGCTGTGCACGGAGCTTTTGATCACCAAACGTCAAAGCCTGAAACTGCCACATATTAGTCATACGTGCCACGCCAGCAACATGTTGGCGAGCCGCAATTTTAGTAACGAGGTCATCTGTTAATTTAACGCAGCTGTCGGTTGTACATTGGCCTGAATTTTGGTCCTCCCAGGTAATGTCAGACTGCGGCGACACAGCCACCTGCTGGAAGACGCCGTTTTGTTCAAACTGGCTCGTCATAAAGCCTTTAAGGCTAAAGACCAGCGCCAGCATGATCGTTACGCTGGTTGCGCCAATAACAACGGCAAAGATTGTCAGTGCACTGCGTAGTTTCTGGCGCCAAATGTTGCGTAATGCAATTGCAATATAGTCTATAAACCGCATGCTAACCTCGCTCCGTAATATGGCCGTCTTTAATCTGGACAATACGGCCGGCCTGACGAGCAATTGCCATATCGTGAGTAATAACAATCAGTGTTATACCCTGTTTATTGAGATCTTTGAGTAATTTCATAATCTCTTCGCCTCGTGAACTGTCCAAATTGCCCGTTGGCTCGTCGGCAATGATAATGTTTGGCTTTGCAGCAAGCGCACGAGCAATTGCCACACGTTGACGCTGGCCGCCAGAAAGCTGCGCAGGACGGTGCTTAAGGCGATCGCCAAGGCCGACTGCCTTAAGGCACTCGACAGCTCGGGCCTTACGCTCTTTGGGTTTAATACGCGCAAAAACCAGCGGCAACATAACATTCTCAAGCGCTGTTTGTGAACCCTGTAAATTGAACGACTGAAATACAAAACCAATGTGATGATTGCGGTAATCTGACAGCTTGCGGTCGCGAACATGAGACAGGTCGTTATCGTCTACAATAACCGATCCAGCAGTTGGGCGGTCGAGCCCGCCGATAATATTGGCAAGTGTTGATTTGCCCGACCCAGATGGACCGGTAATAGCCACAAATTCGCCACTATTTACCGAGAAACTAATGTTATCGAGTGCGTTAAGCACTTCGTCACCGAGACGGTATGTTTTGGTTACATTACTAAGTGAAATTATTGCAGCCATAAGCACTATTGTATCATTTGCAACTCTTAGCTTGGGCATCTGTTATGATAGGCACATGAACAAAATCTCACACGATAGCGAAGTTGCCGCACACGGCCAGCAAGTAATCACCGCTTGCGCACTTATTTACCATAATTTTGACGGAGTAACCAAAGTTTTTCTACCAAAACGTGCCGATACTAAAAAGTTTTTGCCGGGCGTTTATGAAATCCCTGGTGGTCATATAGATTTTGGTGAAAATATCGCTACCGGCCTCAAGCGTGAGATTTTCGAAGAATTCGGTATGCATATTAAAGTCGGCGATCCATTTGCTGCATTTGACTATACTAATCACATTAAAGGCTCTCATTCTGCCGAAATTATCTACTTTGCGACATTCATCGACCCAATTGATCAGGTCAAGACCAACCCCGATGATCATGCAACATACGGCTGGTTTGCCGAAGACGAGCTCGACCAGGTGTACAACAACAATAAGGACGTAGATGACGACGAATTCGTCGCGCTGCGCAAAGCATTCGCGCTCCTTAATGGTGGTGCCCTAGACTTCGGCAACTAGGTCAATCTGTTACGCTCGTTTTAAGAATGAGCATAGTCGGTATATACTAGTGGTATATATGTCACCGAATCAACCGGGGCCTTCATTGTTGCCACTCTTGCAGCAGCAATTGGATGTTGCCCTCACCCACAACAAAACCGCAACTACACATAATGGCACTGGCGCCCGCATCCAGGTTCCAGGCCTTGGCAAGGCTATTACCAGTGCCTACGAGCAACTACGCAATGCCGCAGAGTACACCGAAGAGCACTTGTTGCTACAGCGAGCAATTCGTCGTTTCTACAATCGTTCTGTGTCGTTCAATGCCCGTCGCGGCATCGGTAACATGGGCGAAGAGCTCATCGTAGAACTCACGCAAGCTGGATATCTTCAAAATAATACCTTTGGGGCACATGTAAGCGGTCAGTTAAATCAGCTCGTTGACGGCTGGATGAACGTCTATTGGCAACTGCGAGATGCCCAGGTTAACCGTGACAAAGCACAAGATTGGATGCTCGACATTCTTTCAGTCGGCACCGAAGAGCTGCTTAATCCACACTATCACCTCAATGCTATCGCAACATTTGCCTACAACCATTATCTGCAGTCGCTACCACGCGACAGCTTTGTCAAGAACCAGGACGATGCAGGCAATTACGAACTCTGCCTCTATATTGCGGCCCACAAGGCGCTTCTGAAGTCCGACATTGCGCTCGTTCGTTACGACCTAATGAATATGTTCCAGCAGTCACCTTCTAACATGCAGGCATTCGTGCACTTTAACCAACAAGTAGACAGTTTGTTCACTGCAAACCTCACGCTTAATCTGGAACGTAGTGTTAGCCGCTATGGTGCGCCAATTCGCGTACTCAAAAGCCTGGTTGAAGCCCACCAGGACAATGTCGCGCAGCTCCTCAACGACCAAGAACAGTTCCTTAACACCTATGAGCGCACTGCGCTTAGCGACTACAAAGACGTCGGTCGTCGCCTCAACAAGGGTATTCTCAAAAGTATTGCCTTTATTTTTATCACCAAAATTATCATTGGTGTTGGCATCGAAGTACCATACGACCTGATTTTTGTCGGTAGTATCGCTTTTCTGCCGCTTGGCATCAACCTGCTAATTCCACCACTTTACATGGCAGGTCTTAAGCTTGGTCTGCGACCGCCAGCACCAAGTAATGCGCAATCATTGCGCAACTACATTGGCGGCGTCCTCTATCCTTCGGAGTCAATGCCTGCGCCTACGCTCACGGTAAACATCAAGCCTATTTCTGCAGGAGCCAAGTTGCTCTACACCATCTTTTTCTTTGTACCGTTTGCAATTACGCTCTATCTACTAAGCCTGCTGCACTTTAACGCTATCCAAATGATTATCTTCTTCGTGTTCCTCTCAACTGCCAGCTTCTTGGGATTCCGCCTCAGCCGCATGATTCGCGAGATGGAGTTGCTTGCCAAACAGCAAGGCTTACTCAGCGTACTACGCGATTTCTTCTATCTACCATTCATCACCGTTGGCCAGTGGCTATCTCGTAAATATGCTCGCGTTAATATCGTTGCTTATATTCTTGATATGGCTATCGAGCTGCCACTTAAGACTATCTTACGTCTCGTTCGTCAGTGGACACGTTTCCTCAACGAAAAACATGATGAAATGTACTAGACCTACTGGTAAGCCATAAACATCATACATATAGTATAAGTATGTCGGTTGAATATACATTGGTAGGTCCAAACTGGCATACTTCTTACGAAAAACGTGTGCTTGATGCAACCCTGGCGAAAAATACCAGAGTGCTTGCGTATTGGATTACCCGCAATGTACTTTTAACGCTAAGCAGCAACATCTTTGAACAAGAACGTGTCGGACTTGGTGGTCATCTTTTTAAGATGTTAAAAGTACAGACCATGCATGCGCCAGATATTGCTTTGCACGCCAAGAAAGAGCTCACGCCTACCGCCATAGCCATACGCAAACTTGCGCTTGATGAGCTTGTACAAATAGCCCACGTCAGCGAGGACCCTAGCCAACCTGGGTCTATGTCAATTATTGGGCCCCGACCTCAGTTACCAGAGGAACTAGAAAGTATGTACAAAGCCATGCATGCTACCGGCGAAGCAGAGCGATTCTACAAATGGGTTGATATGTACACGTCAATGCGGCCAGGCATATTTGGTGTCGACAGCCTTATTGGAGAAGCCTTTGAGCCCGGCTCTTACGAACTCTATGACGCTCGTATACAAGCTACCGAATGGTACTACCACAACGCCAGCCAGGCAGTCGATCTGACCATCCTTGGAACTGTTATGGCATATGGCGCAAAACATTTACAGATAACGTTGCCAGAGGTGATTGCAGCAGAAATCGACCTCCACAACGGGGAACTAACGTATTAAAATTTGTATACGTTGATGTTTCATGGCTTTTCGGCGATTTGCCGGCCTGCCCATTCAATAAAAACTTGCGTTTGCCCAATAATAAGATCCATATTAGATGCTATGTGGGGCGGAGCCAAAACCTGACGCTCCCTAAGATGCGCAACTGATTCCTCTGCCGCTGTTATCCGCATTTGCAATGCACTAATGAGTTCTTGTTTTGGCAAATCCTGGCGAAATGTCAGCGCAATCTGGAACGGGTCGTAAACCACACGCGGCTCCCACCAATACTCGCTAAGCAAATGTCGGTACTCTTTTTCGCCATCAGAAGTTAAGACGTAGACTTTCTTAGTGGTGCCGCCTTTACGGTCGGGGGCTTCGTACATCTCCAGCAGTCCTTCTGAAGCCATAGTGTTGAGCGCATGATAGATCGAGCCATAGGCGATATTCGCCCATTTATCCGCTTCCCAACGCTCTAATTCCTGTCGCACTTGATAGCCATGTGCTGGTTGGATCATGCGCAAGGCTCCAATTATAAGCAAGCGGGAGGCAGTCATAGTACATACGGTACCACGTACTTTTAAAAAGTACAGTGATAGTTATTTATTTGAAGCGCACGTCGATTTCTTCCTTCGGTATATACCGATCAACATGTGCATAAAGTTCGTATGCGTGAAGGTCTTGGGCGGTCGGCTTATCATTTTGAATAGCTCGAGGATACAACTTAAGATGCCGAACGCTATCAATCTCAACAGCATAGACCACAACTTGTGCGAGCAAGTAAATCCAGAAGAGCATACCAAGCACCACGGCAAAAGTTCCGTATAATGTGTCAAAGTTCTTGAGCTGGTGGGCGACCAACAAGCTACCAAAGGTTAGCAAAACCTGCATAATTGCCGCGGCTATGCCAGTACCGACAAACATATCTTTAGGCGGAACCTTACGCGAGGTTGCTGTACGAAATACGAACAATAGTACCCCAAAAAGCACACCAAAACCTATGATGTTCGCGAGTATCTTCACCCACACTGCATGCCCCAATGCTGCGCTAAAACTTGATACCGCAACAGTTGCGCCAAAGCCCACAGCTGCAGCAACCATAATAAGAAAGCTCTGCAATAAACCCTTGGGGAAACCCGTGCGTCGCATACGTGGAACTTGCCAGATATCGTTAAGCGCATGGCGCAACACATCTGCGACACCTCGAGCACCATAAAATGTCAACAAAAGGCCAATCGCAAGTCCAACACCACTTTTTCCCATACTATGGACGTTACTTTCCAAAGCTGAGCTAATACCAGGCAAAAAGTGCCCGATACTTTGCGAAACGTCATGACGAACTTCAATATTGTTGTGAAAAATAATCTGTATTATCGTCAATATTACGAGCAGTAGCGGGAAGATCGATAGGAATCCATAGTAGGTGATAAGCGCAGCTTGATAGCCGCCGTCATCATCGCCAAACTTCTTGATGATAGCGTAGGGTAAGCCCACGATTGGGTGGCGCTGCTGAAATTGGTCGATGCGGTCGATAAGCTGGGGAACTGACATAGATTTGGTGGCTATTTCTTGTTGCGACCCATAAAGTCCTGGGCTTTGTGTACGATCTCTTCGCCCATCTCTGCAACCTCTGTAAAAGAATGGATTTTGTTCTCAATTTGTCTTTGAATAGTGTTGATCTTTGCCTTAATCGCAAACACTGCGACGACCAGCGCCAAGATGATTAAGGTCATAAGGCTCATAAAGATTATGCCAATAACGTAAAACGTGGTTTGTAGATCCATACTATCCCTTTATCTAACGTGCTTAATACTTATTTATATTGTACCGCGTCTTAGGCAATTGCACTGTAAAGGTTTTCACAGCTTTTTAAGCGAGACGCAGCTAGGTCGATTGACATGTGTAGCAATACATGTTTTTATGTTGTTAATTATGCATATCCCAAAGAAGTTACAGGCAGTTGCCGCAAAAGTATCCTCATTTTCACGTAAGAAAAAGATCTTGTTAGCGCTCGCCATCCTTGTTGGCATTACTGCAGTTGCAATGCTCGTTTTCCTTTTGCGTATTGATAGTAGTGTTCACAAAACGTTCAAGGGAGGCACTTTTGCAGCCCTAACAAAGCACGATCCGCTCAAGGAAGACGAAAATCATGTAACGAGCATGCTCATCTTCGGCAACTCAAGTGACGATCCTCACCACGGCGGCGCACTTCTAGCTGACTCAATCATGGTGCTCAGCATCAATAACAAGACCCATAAGGCGCACACCGTTAGTGTTCCACGTGACTTGTGGGTGCAATACGGCATGAAATGTTCCAACGGCACCGAAGGCAAAATCAACGCCGTTTACCAGTGTGCGTTGCGTAACAATGGCAAAGATGAACAAAAAGCGAGCGAAGCATTTAAGCAAAAAGTTGGTGATGTTCTTGGCATTCAGATCCAATATTACGCCAAAGTTAACTATACTTTCGTCCGTGATAGCGTAAACGCACTCGGTGGTGTCGATGTCGTTATTAAAAGCAATGACCCACGCGGCATTCTAGATCGCAGCTTTGACAAGAACTGCCCTAACGGTCCATATACGTGCTACAACCTCAAGTATCCTAATGGCCCTGCGCACCTAGATGGTCAGCAAGCGCTTAACCTATCTCGAGCGCGCAATGCCAAGGGCGGCTACGGCTTGCCTCAGAGCAATTTCGACCGTGAAGTTAATCAACAACTCATCGTTGACGCCATTCGTCAGAAAGCCCTTTCTAAAGGCATTCTTGCTAACCCGCTTACCGTCATGAACCTCGCTAATTCGTTTGGCGATAATATTGCCACCAACATCCCTACTTCGGAATTACAAAGCGCCGTCGACGCCCTTCGTAACATCGGTAGTAAGTCTATTATCTCGATCCCGCTCAACAGCTCTTCTAGCCCACTTGTGACAACTGGAATGCAAGGCAGCCAGAGTATTGTACTGCCTGTTGCAGGCCTCTACGACTACTCTCAGCTGCAAGCAACCATGCAGCAAACACTAGCGCAATAGATAGAAATATTGTCTTATACCTTGACTTAACAGAGGTAATATAGTATTAT
>CAZZHV010000047.1:0-9010 GCA_964654135.1 uncultured Candidatus Saccharibacteria bacterium | reverse complement strand
TTTTTTATTTAGAGTAGTTCTCTCTTAGTAAAAAGGTTTTGCTTTGTTTTTGCAAGGTTATTGGCGCTGAGGCAAAACACCTCTATAATCATAAGCATGCAAGAAACTCCATCCCGTACTCCTTCACAAAAACACGTCCTCATTGTAGGCGGTGGCTTTGGTGGCATTAAAGCTGCACTTGAGCTCAGTAAAAACCCCGACTTTGCGGTGACATTGTTGTCCGATCAGCAGTCCTTCCGTTACTATCCAGCGTTATACCATACCGCAACCGGTGGCCTGTACTCACAGTCTAATATTCCCCTCGAAGAAATCTTAGACACCAAGCGCGTAACCATTATGCAGGGCGCTGCCAAAACTCTCGATCGTAAAAAACGCACCATTACCACAGCTGATGGTCAAAAAGTAAGCTACGAGGTACTCGTACTGGCATTGGGTGTCGTTACTAACTACTTTGGTATTAAAGGCCTCGAGGAATTCTCGTATGGCATTAAATCGTGGGAACAGATTCAACGCTTTAAGCATCACTTACACAAACAGCTTAGCAAGGATCACGCACCTGATCTCAACTACCTTATCGTGGGCGCTGGCCCAACGGGCATTGAGCTCGCCGGAGCTTTACCAGAATATCTCGAAGAGATCATGGCAAATCATGGCATTACGGGCAAAAAGCCAAAAATTACTATTATCGAAGCAGCGCCGCGCTTACTGCCACGTTCTGTCGAGAAAGTATCGAAAGATGTTGAGAAGCGTCTTAATAAACTCGGCATTGAGTTGCGTCTAGGCCAGACAGTGGAAGGCGAAACTGCCGACAGTCTGATGGTTAATGGCGAGCCCATTAAGAGCCAGACCGTTGTCTGGACGGCCGGCACTACCAACAATCCATTCTTTAAGGAAAACAACTTCGCACTTACTGATAGGGGTAAGGTAGAAGTCGACGAGTATTTGCGAGCCGAAGAAGCTATTTACGTCATTGGCGACAACGCCAACACACCATTTAGCGGTCAGGCCGAAGTCGCTGTAGGCGATGGATCGTACGCTGCAAAAGATATCATGCGACGCGCAGACGGCAAAACGCCTCAGGCATATGCGCCAAAAGCACCACGACCAGTTATTCCAGTAGGCAAAGGCTGGGCGTCAGTTGTATGGGGCAAAGCAATTTTTAGCGGTCATCTTGGCTGGTGGCTTCGCGAAGCAGCCGACTGGGTTGCGTACCACGACCTTGAGCCATGGTGGAAAGCTAGTCAGCAATGGATGACCGAATTTGGCAGCCAAGAAGATTGCCCAGAGTGTGCTAAAAAGTAGCTAGCGCTCATCACCTTCAATCCACATCTTGTATCTAAAGAGGCCCGCTAGTGTTTGACTATCTTCGATAACACCGTCATGCGCCAGCTTAAATAGCTCTTCGCGCGTCACTTTTTTGACGGCACGGATTGCTTCGCCAGCCTCTCTATCGTGTGCACCTTCGACACAATTGCGCGCCACAAAAATATGCTGGCGATCACGCATGGTTCCACCGAATGAAGGCGAGAATTCACCAAGTTTTATCCAGGTATCGCTCGAGAGGCCCAACTCCTCGCGCAACTCTTTCTGAGCTGTAATCTCGGGAGTGTCGCCAGCCTCAGTACCTCCTGTAGGCAATTCCCACGCCCAGCGCTGTGTCGGGTAGCGGTAGGCTTCCATAATGTAGACATTTCTATCTGCATCTTCGGCAATCAATAGAACGCCGTCCTTCACATCCATAATTGTATAGATGCCCGGTGAGCCGTCCGGGCGAGTAACCTCATCCTCGGTGATAGTTACCCATGAATTCTCGTAGACAATACGAGAATTCAATGTTTTCCATGGATGTTCCTTCATGCCCAACCCTCTTTTTACATCAGTTTTAGTATCTCATGAGGCGCAAATCGCGTACAATAGACGGTACTATGGGGAGTTATAAATCTGCACTATCTGGGCTCAATGAAGCTCAAAAATTAGCTGTCACCACAACTGAGGGACCGGTGCTAGTTATTGCCGGTCCGGGCACTGGTAAAACACAACTTTTGACCACGCGCATTGCGCACATTCTTACGACAACCGATACTCTACCAGAGAATATTCTGTGTCTAACTTTTACCGAGTCGGCCGCTCAAAACATGCGCGAACGTCTGAGCAGCATGATAGGCCAAGCCGCCTACAATATCACAATCAGCACCTACCACGCATTTGGTAGCGATCTGATTCGTCGTTTTCCAGATCATTTTACTGATATGGGTGAGCTCCAGCCGATCGACGATCTTGGTATCGATACTGTGCTCAGGGACATTATTAGTCGCTTGCCGTACGGCAATCCGCTCAAGTTCGCCGAAATGTACCTTGGTGACATTAAATCATTTGTAAGTGATGCTAAGCGATCACTGTTAACTCCTGGTGATATCCAAATAATCGCTCGTGAAAACCTTAGCTTTATCGAAAAGTCCCAGCCAATTGTTCACGAACAGCTTGCCGGCTTAACGCGCATTACTGCAAAATCGTTGCCAATGTTCGAGAATCTTGAGCGTGCCTTGTCGCCGCTCAGCTATGCATCGACATTGCCTCAAGTAGCACCTTTGAGTAGCGTTCTGCTTACGGAATTGCGCGAGGCTATCGAGATCGCTCAAGAATCAGGCAAAACCATGAGCCTTACAAAATGGAAGAACAGCTGGCTTGCCAAAGACAGCGAAGGAGCATTCGTTGTTGATGGCCAAAAAACTAATGAAAAGCTATTAGCTACTGCCGATGTCTACGCGCAATATATTGACACGCTCGCAGCACAAAATCTCTTCGACTATGACGATATGATCTTGCGTGCCGTACGAGGCCTGCAAAACAACGACGACCTGCGTTTTACGCTTCAAGAGCAGTATCAGTATATTCTGCTCGATGAGTTTCAGGACACCAACGGCGCTCAGTTACGCTTGGTGGAATTACTCACCGATAACCCAGTGTGGGAGGGGCGTCCAAACGTCTTGGCCGTGGGAGACGACGACCAGGCTATTTATGCTTTCCAGGGAGCCGACTACTCTCACATGCTACAGTTCCAGCGTCTGTACCGTGACGTTTTGTTAGTACCACTTACCAAAAACTACCGCTCTCATGCCGACATATTGCACACGGCGCGAGGTATTGCCGAACAGATCGAAGAGCGGCTGCATCACCACTTTCCGCAGATCGAAAAAACACTCGAGGCTGCAAATCCAAATATTCCCAAAACTGCTGTCGTTGAACGTCACGAGGCCAAAAGTGAAGTTAGCCAATTTGCTTGGACTGCCAAAAAAATTCGCGATCTTATAGAAAGTGGCGTACCCGTAAACGAGATTGCTGTACTCGCACCGCAACACAAATACCTTGAACCGCTTGTACCGTACCTTCAGAAAGAAGGCGTACCTGTTCGCTATGAAAAACGAGAGAACATTCTCGACGATGCCGCACTTAACCAGCTACTACGCATGAGTGAGCTTTGCTTACGCTTGCACGAAGGCTCTTTTACTGCGGCCAATGCCTTATGGGCAGAAGTGCTAAGCTTTACATTTTGGAAACTACCAACCAGTCTGATCTGGAAATTGAGCTGGCAGGCAAGTGACGATGACGAACACTGGACTGAAACTTTGTTCGCGTACGATGAGCTAAAGCCACTCGCGCTGTTCTTTATGCGATTGAGCCAGCTGTGCGAGACCGAAACAATGGAGACAATCCTCGATTATCTTATAGGTATCGCCCCACTCGACCTACAAGAGCCCGATCACGAACAATACACTTCGCCGTTCTACACGCACTACTTCGAAGAAGATGCAGGTCTTGGTACGCTGGATGTTGAGAACGTGGGGTCATTCTGGGACTTGCTCACAAATCTGACAGTATTGCGTGCGAGATTACGCGATTACAAGCGAGGCGAGCCCGAGCCGCTCAAACTCAGCGACTTCATCACATTTGTCGAAGCACACCGCGCCGCCAACATTAAAATTCTCAATACCAGTCCATACCAAGAAGCAGAGAGCGCCGTTACACTCATGACAGCCTTTAAGGCAAAAGGCATGGAATTTGGTAGCGTATTCGTGCTGGCCGCCAATGATGAAGCGTGGGGTGCCAAGACACGCAGCCAGGGCTCACGGCTGGGCCTTCCGGCAAACATGCTCTTTATGCGCTACGCTGGCGCGACCAATGACGAGCGTTTGCGTCTCTTTTATGTGGCGCTCACTCGTGCCAAGACACAGCTCTACATCCTCAATTACACCAGCAATTTTACAGGCAAATCAATGACTCGTTTGCGATATCTCGACGAAACCTTCGAAGATGGTGCAGTACATTCGCCGCTTTTACCTCAAAATTCGCAAACAGTACTACCGGCAGTCGGCGAATCGCAACTCGACGATACCACCAGCGAACTTGCCACATATTGGCAACAACGTCATACGCACGCCCTAACAAGTGAAGACGTCCGTGCGCTACTGCGTAGCCGACTCGACCTATTCCAACTGAGTCCAACACACGTAACTGCCTTTATCGACCTCGAACACGCTGGCCCAGGCTATTTCTTTATGAACACTATTCTTCGTTTCCCGAAAGCACCAACGCCAAATGGTCAGTTTGGTAATGCCATGCACGAAACGCTGGAATGGATTCATATTCAGAACAAGCAGCAGGGAAGCGTGCCCAATCTTAAGGCCGTACTTGCCGCTTTTGAATTCCGGCTAAAGGCTAAGCGACTCAGCGAACAGGACACAACACAAATGTTAGAACGAGGTCGTCTTGCGCTACAGTCATATCTAAACCAGCGACTACACACTATTGCCGCAAGCAATGAATCCGAGTACAACTTCCGACGAGAAGGCGTATTTTTGGGCAAAGCGCACCTCAGCGGTAAAATTGACAAACTCATTATCGACAAACAAGCTAAAACTATCGCAATCGTCGATTACAAGACTGGTAGTAGTCATAAACGCTGGGAGCACACGGTTAAATTGCACAAATACAAACAGCAGCTCTATTTGTACAAGGCTCTTGTTGAGCACTCTAGAAAGTTTAGCGGCTACACTGTTACAGATGCCTATCTGGAGTTCATTGAGCCTGACGACGAAGGCGCTATTAACGAACTGCATATCTCGTTTGACGAACAAGAATACGCACAAATTAAACAGCTAGCCGAGGCTGTTTGGGGCAAAATTATGGCAATTGATATTCCCGATGTCAGTGGCTACGATGCAACCATTAAGGGCGTCGAGCTCTTTGAACAGAACCTCATAGAAGCTGTTTAGGCAATTGACAGATGTCGTGAACGAGAGCCACCACCATCGGGTGTCGTAGGTGGAATAGTCGTGATAACTTCCAGGATGCGCTCTAAACGGCGGGGCGCAAGTTCGTCGCTAGAACTTTGAGCTAGCTCGCGAAGAGGCTCCTGGTGTGTGAGAAACGATCGACAAGCCGCATCCGCAACTTCAGGACTCTTGTCTTCGATACCGTCGATCATGTGACGGATACCATCATCGTATGAGATAAGTTCTTGTCTGATAAAGAACGGGGCCTGCGCTACGGCAAAAGCGCGGCTGGACTCGATACCGCCTGCAAAGATTTGCAGCATAGCACGAGCTTCCTGTGGCGTCGTGATATTTGCAGCATCCACATAAAACTGAATGCCGTCTGTTATAGCGGCGTCCATGTGAGGTGAGAACTCACCGTGTACTATATGCATTGCTGTCGCCTCGGCGACTGCGAGCTCATAATTGTCTCGCAGGTACATCATCTGATCGAATATAGAAGGGTCTATTGGGTCGTTTTCGGGCTGATTGTCTTGCCCGTGACCTTCGTAGTTAGTCATGAATTATATTATAACATAAAGCTCATGCTATTTCAATATACCTATACTCTGGAGTATGAAAAAAGGTCCGCCACAATGACGGACCTTTTTACTAGGATAGAAGTATATTACTTCTTCTTTTTGGCGGTAGCAGTTGCAGTTGCATCTGAGTAAGGTGCAAATAGCAAACCGTACAAGTTGAAGCCAATAATGGCACCAAGTATTGGACCAAGTACATATGAGCCCCAGACCCATGAGCGTACACCGAGAGCAACAGCTGGGTTGAGCAATGCTCCAGAAGCAGCTGAGGCAACAATGATACCAAGAGTTAGGCCAATACCAACTGTAGCAGCAGCTTTGCCTGATTCGAGGCGCTGATAAGCAGCTGCAGCCCATGCCATGCTAAAGATAAAGGCACCGACAGCTTCGGCAACCATAACCTTAGCTTCGAAGTGGCCAGCGTTCTGCCATGATTGACCGATAAAGTAACGGAAAAGTAGGTAAGCGGCACCGGCACCAAGCAATTGTGCTGCGATGTATACGATAGCTGGCAAAGTCTTTACCTTGCGAACAGTCCAAAGACCAATGGTAATTGCAGGGTTAAACTGTGCGCCTGACACGTTACCGAGTACAAAAGTCATAGCGACAAGTACCAAACCTGCTGCGATTGCAACGAAGTAAGGAATGCCGATAGTGGACTTGCTTACACCCAAAACAACTAATGTTAAAACGCCGGTTCCCAAAAACTCAGCCATGATCATGGCGATTTGTTTTCTTCCGAACATATACCCTCCGTATGGATTTACTTATTATCATAAGCGTACCCTAATCTGGAGGGTTTGTAAAGAATTGCAGAGGTGGCTAGGCGACAGCGACCGTCTGCGGAGAAATAACGTAGACCGGCAGGTCACCCTTGGTAAGAACAGCGGCGGTTGCCAGCATATAAACGAGCATGCCCTGGAGACCTCGAAGCTGCTCGGTTTCATCACTGTAAAGCTTTTCGGCAAGTTGCTTGAGGTGCCAAACGTCCACGGCAAATACTTGCGCGCGACCATTGGTTACTACACGGACGCAGTTTTGATCCACGGTGTAGCCCTCGACCATGTTAAGTATGACACGAGTTTCACGGTGATCGTCAGCGAGTTCCTTAACGATCTTACCGGCATCAACGATACTATTCATGCTCTGGCGGCCACTATATGGCTTATTTTTGATTATATATGCATAGGCATCGTACGAATCCTGAACCTGCTCCAGGCCAGTTGTATCGACGTTAAGTGCCGCTATAGTCTCAGCAATATCGCTGCGGAAATGGCTGGCAGCAGCAATGATACTCGGTGCTTTGTCGATAGCGCCACAGCCACAGTCCTCGCCGCCTGCCTGATTATCCGTGTGCGCACCAAAATCAAGCCCCGAGTCGGCCATCTGGGCAATACTAGCGTCGATTGTCTGATTGAGTGTTGACGCACCACGCCCAAGAGCAATACGCGTTGCCAAAGTCATGACAGCGCCACCACCAAAGACCTTTGCGCGCCTGCGACTACGGTCAAAAAAGTGCTTAACTCCATCGATTTTAGCCGTAACGGTGATGACCGGACGCCCATCACCACAGCCATCATCCTGCAGCATTTTGCCGTGCTCGTCTGAATCAACCTTAACCAAAATGTTGGGTGACTGAATCGCCTGGTCGGTTAGAGCGGCGACGTCTTCGTTGCCATCTTTCTGCTCAAGTTCAGCGGCAGAAATACTACCAGTACCATAGTTCATGCCAAGGCCATCACTAATCTTAGCAATCTGTAATTTGGGCATAATTTTGCCTCCCAGGTCTTTAAAATGCTCGGACATTAAACTCACTCCTTAAAGGCAGAGTCTCTATTTTATATTTTGCTACAGATAAGCATAGACCTGCGAGGTTTGTTTTGCAAGCAATAGTATCTTATGAAATAATACGTTGTAGAATGAGCCACGAATCTCCACCAACACCACCAGGCAGAGAGCATCGTCGGAAGGCGATAGAAGCTTTACCTATCGTGGGTGATATGGAGATAGTGGAATCAAGGGCTGCGTTAGCGGCTCTTTCTGATATAAAGAACACTAATCCTAAGCTCTATGCGCAGATTCGTGGCCAGATAAAGTCTACGCAACAGGGGTTTGCGGAAGCATTTGAAGATCTACGGAATGATGCGGGCAACTTTGTTTTATCGCGCCCAGTCCTTAATGCTGTCATTGCGAGAAGCGTCATTGCTGGCGCTGCGCAAACTGGGCTGGGACTTGGTGAGGCAACGCTACATGTGAATCTTCTTAGGGAAATCACTAACTTGTGGCAGGCAGAAATAGAAACAGGACCGGAAACCGGTCCTGAAACTGAGGCGTTAGAAGAGGGCGAAGCCTAGCGACGTTCGCGGTGACGTCGACGGATGCCTGCAACGTGCAAGCGAACCGCCTGACGGTCAACCATAGCCTGGGCTTTATCGAGCTCAACTTGGTCTTTCGCATCCTTGCGGAGACGAACGGCTTCGTCGTGAGCTTTTTGGGCTTCGGATTCGTTAATTTCGTCACCGTGATTGGCCTCGTCAACAAGAACGCGAACGTTATCACCAGTTACTTCGAGCACACCGCCATAGGTGGCGAAGTGTTCAAGATGGTAGTCTGGATCGCTCTTGTCCTTACGAATAGTAATGACACCCGGCACAAGCAAGCTCAAGAGCGGCTCGTGACCAGGTAATACGTTAATTTCACCAGCAGCAGTTGGCAGAATAATCGAATAGGCTTTTGCGCTAAACTTTATACCATCAAGTGATACGAGTTCTAGATTCATCGATAATCCTCCTTGAGAGCATTATAGTCGTCAAAAATTGTGGCATCTCGAGGATCAGCCGGCGGAGTTGTAGCCTCCAGCATAGCCAATGTTGCGTCAACGCAGTGCTCAACGGTTGAGCCGCCGAGATATTGCACACATCGTTCCTGGCGCTCATCGGCTGCTAGCTCGGCTTCAAGTTGCACAGTCCCGCGCAATGATGCTTCGGCTAAGACTTTAGTAGCCTCAAATGGCTGAGGCAAGGGGCCAAGGTCAGGTCCATTCTCAACACGAAACCGAGCAGCTGCAAGTTTGGTCTCGCGCCGTAGAAGTGAGATGGTTGCCATTATTTAACCTCGCTGATTGCGCCCTTCATGTAGAATGCGCTTTCTGGCTTATCG
>CAZZHV010000046.1:0-9147 GCA_964654135.1 uncultured Candidatus Saccharibacteria bacterium | reverse complement strand
TGGGTGCATAGTATAAATTATACAACATTTTTAGCATATTTTCAATTTGTCCTCAGATTGGATGTAATAAAAAACCACCGTTTAGCGGTGGTTTAACTTTCTGGGTTGGGAGTGCAGACATGTCGTGGATATTGTGAAGCGATTGCTTCAGCGTGACATGTCCGCACTCGAGTTGACAGATGGACTAGTGCTTGCGGGTCAGACCATGAGGCTCAGCCGAAGAACTTGGAGAGCTTCTTGCTGGCCCAGCCGTTGCCCATGATGAACCAGAAGGCCGTGTAGGTGACCCAGATGCCGTTGCCGGTCGCGAACATGAAGATCATGAACACGATGTACGCAAGCACGAACAGCGCGTAGATAGCGACGGCGGCGATGCGCTGGCGACGCTTCTTGGTCTTAGCTTCGGCGGCCTGCACCTCTTCGAGCTGCTTACGCTCGGCGAGTTCCGCGGGACGCGTGTGCGGCGTGCCGTCGGGACGCCACTGCGCCAGCAGGTACCAGTGCTTGAGCTCGCCGAACTTCTTGGTGGCCACCACCAGAACTTCACCGTCGTCGGCGATCCAGAACTTGACCTTGTCGAAGATCAGTTCGTCCTGGTGTTCGGTGAGCAGCTCTTCTTCGAGCGCGACCAGTTTCTGGCTGCGTAGCTCGACGAGCTTCTTGAGCACCTCGCTCGGGACACCCTGGTCGCCTTCGCCCTGGTATTCACCGGGGTCGATGCGCGTCGGGAAGTGCTGCCGGAGCATCGCTTCGAAGTCGCCCATCGGGAGGTAGTACTGCGCGAGTGCCTGCTGAGACATAGCCTCCTTGCGACGGGCGACCAGTTCGAACTGACGGTCTGCTTCGGCGTTGAGGCCGGCATCGCGGTACTGCTGGATGCGCGCCTCGTCTTCGACGAGTCCTTCACCGAAGCTCGGCGGCAGAGCCTGAGACGACTGGCCGTACCAGTACACGTCTGGGCTGAGATAGCTATCTGTCATGTGCGTTTTCATCCGTTCTTGTCGTGTGTGACTGGATGGAGACTGACCTATTTAACTATAATAATTGCATTTTAGCAAACTGCCGCACTCGAAGTTGGATTTTTTGTTGATTTTATGGTAAAATATATTAATCTAGCGACCGACTTGGTCTCTCGATACTTCACAAGTAGGTGTCTATCCCTGAGGAGGGAAGCAACATGGCAACTGCCACGCAGAAGCCCAAAACGGAGCTGTCCAGCTCGAAGTCCGGCTTCCGCAACACCCTGGCTCACGTCGCCAAGCGCGCCGATGGACTCATCGAGCACGCCTTCGCGAAGGTCATGCCGCTCGTCCGTTCGCCCTGGCGACTGCTGGTGTACATCTTCATCAACGAGATGGTCTGTGCGTTCCTGTACAGCCTCTTCGAGAAGAAGGGCATCATCGCATCGTTCTGGTGGACCCTGGTCACCGTGTTCACGGTCGGCTACGGCGACATGTACCCGGCAACGCTGCCCGGACGCTTCGTCGGCGGCATCGTGATGGTCAGCGGCTGGCTCTTCCTGAGCCTGCTGCTCGGACACATTCTGTCGGCCTTCCTGCCGGATCCGAACGTGTTCACACACGAAGAGCAGGAGTTCATCAAGGACACGCTCGCCGCGCTGCTGAAGCTCGCCAAGAAGATCGTCGGCCTCCTGTACGCCATCCTCGGCAAGATCGGCAAGATCGCCATCGACCTCGGAGAGATCAAGCGTAACCAGGCAGCGATCCTCGCGAACCAGGAGCTCCTGCTGAACCACTACGGCATCGAGCCGCACCGGCCGGTCAACCCACGCAACAACGGCAAGGCCACGCTCACCAAGCACTGATCAACCGTCGCGCCGGGCGCACCAGCAACCAAGAAACATGCTGGTGCGCCCACGCCCGATAAAACCCTCCACAAAATCCGACACCTACTTGTAACACCTCATATAGCGCTACAGCCACATCTCCAAAGATGTGGTATTTTTGTACAAAGGGGGCAGTAATCTAGATAGCGCTCATGTATAATTGATCACAGTCTATTTGAAATTAAGTGCATTTAGGATTATTTCGTTCGTGCAAGAAAACCAACCACGAAGACAACAATATATCGACGGCTTTGTACATAACCGACAGCGGCGCTCTGTTGCGTATTCTAAGTCACACACTGCGTCAGCTATGCCTACATTGGGTGTTCAACGACAGCAGCCTCAGCCAACCGCACGTCCCGTGAGCGATTTTCGAGCACACACTACAGCACAACCCAAACAAGCTGTTTCTTTTACTGAGACAGCTTTACCTATTCGCAAAAACGGCGACCGCGCACGAAATGCCAAGGCAGCCCAAGCCAAAATCAAAAAACGATCCTGGAAAAACATTACTAAGCGCACAGCACTTGTTGTACTGGCGCTTTTTATAGTTAGCGGTGGTTGGCTTGGCTGGAAAGTCTATCGCAACACTGCTAAAGTTTTTGGCAATAAAAACCCACTACATATGCTGAGTGCCTTCAAGCCAGTACCGCTTAAAGGCGAAAGTACGGGCCACGTAAACATCTTACTCGCTGGCGACTCATCCGACCGTGACGACGGCAGCGGCGGCGGCAGCCTAACCGACTCTATTATGGTCGTAAGCATCAATACCAAGGAACACACCGCTTTTATGCTCAGCATACCGCGTGACATGTGGGTAGATGTGCCAGGCGTCGGTTACGGCAAAATCAACACCGTTGGCACTGCAACTAATTTTAGTGAAAATGGCTACCCTAAAGGTAATATGGGCGCCCTCGAGAAAGTTATCTCAGATAACTTTGGCATTGCCATTAACTATTACTCGCTCGTAAACTACACAGCTTTCAAGCAATCCGTAGACAGTGTTGGCGGCATCGACGTTAATATTCAGAGCGAGGACCAACGTGGTCTCTATGACCCAAGTTTCTTGGCTCACGAAGGTGGTGCGCTCAAGCTGCCTAACGGTGTACAGCACCTCGATGGCCAAACTGCACTTAACTTAGCCCGTGCCCGCGGTGACCCCTTTAATGGCAAACACGGTGCTTACGGCTTCCCTAAGAGTGACTTTGACCGCACCGAGCACCAACGCTGGATGATGCTCGCACTTAAAAATAAGATTATCAGTGCCGGTACGTTGTCTAACCCGGTTAAAATTGGTAAGCTTATGGACTCGATCGGCAATAATGTTAAGACCGACTTCCAGATGAACGAGCTCGCTAGCTTGTATTACATGATGAAAAAGGTCGACACCAACAACATTCAGTCGCTTAGCCTCAATGACGCCGACGGCAAAAACCTACTCTCTAATTACACTGCAGCTGGTGGCCAATCCGCACTTGTTCCAGCCGCTGGTCCGACCGACTATAGCCAAATCCAAAAGTACATTACTAAGGTATTTAACAGCAACAAGGTCAGCAAAGAAGGTGCAAATGTCACTGTCTTAAATGGCGGCCAGATTGTTGGCTTGGCTAAACGCGAGGGAGACCTCTTGGCAACCAAGGGAATTAACGTCACCCAGGTTGGTGATGCGCCGACTCAAATGACAAACACGACAGTCATCGACAACTCTAATGGCAAAAAACCAGAGACAAAGAAGTTGCTCGGCTCATTGTTTAAAAACAATTTCTCCAGCGATTCAGTACTCGCCAAGCAGTATAACTCGGACTTCATTATCATTCTGGGCAGCAACCAGCCTGATGTTCAGAGCAGCTCAGATGCTTCGGATACTACCGCTACTAGCGAATCAAATATCTAGTATTAGGTACGTATAAATAGCTTAAAGGTTGTGTAGTTGTTCTTTTCGGCCTGAATATTTTCGGCCACTACCTGCATGCCATAGAGTTCAGCGGCGGCTTTACCTGCAATAGCAGCAATATGAATATTCTTCCAGCCAGCAATATCCGCAACCGCACCGGCTGTATCAGCATGAGACGAAAGCAGCGCTTCGGACAAATGTTCGGCGATGTAGTCTTTGCATTGAGCCAGGGCAACGGGGTGAGAATAGATCTGTCTGATGTCTTTGAGTTCAGCTTCGGGCAGGGCAATTAAGCACTGTCCAACCAGCACGTCAGTTGTATCAAGCACACGTACATCGTATTGATTAAAGAGCGCCTGACTCTCGTGTATGGGCCCGTAAATGCTATTTTCTACAGCAGTCACGCCATAGTCGGCTTGGCCACTCATGAGTGCCTTAAAGACACCAACGAAGGTATCGCACGGAATAATTTCGATATCGTCACCCAGCATCTGATGTGCGGCAACATCGTGAAAAGAGGCTTGGTAGCCCTGGATTGCAACTTTCTTGAACATATTCATAGATAATACTACATTCTCTGTCAATTTTTACGTTGCGGGCGAGGGAAATGGCCCATTGCACCTTTATCACGATACCGCGGTATAAGCACAAAACTACTAAGTTGATCGCCAGATAGTATGTCAATCGACTCCAGTTTGGTAGGTGTCTTAGGTGCATATGACTCGGCGGACAAGAAATCATTTAGCTCTTCTGCTAGACCGTCAACCTGACCGGTACTACAACTGTCTAAAATTATCGTGGCGTCGTTTGTAAAGATGTTCATCATTCGGTCGGCCGGCCGATCTCGAATGCGCCGAATGTGCATCCTCCGTATGTACCCTTCGAATAAGTCTGCAGAGTTAAGCTCTAGGGTATTAGGGGTACCGTGACCGGCGATTACAGCAAAGTGCAGCTGTTTTTCGTACTTGTGGCGCGCTTCTAAAACCGCTCGAGCTGCACCCATAATAGAATCTACTTCGTAGATTCGCATACCAGCATCAATTTGAACAAGACCGCGCTCAAAACTATCGATCAAATGCGAATGACCGTTAGACGGATGAAAGGCTCCGTTGTGATCTGTTTGAGACATAATATACACGCCATAGTCGAGATCTTTATTGTCTTTGTTACGGTATTGATTGATCATCGTCCTAGTCGGGTAGCGCATAAAATTACGGATACCGAACTCTTCGGTTAGCGCTTTAACTGCGCCAGGTTCAATGAGCTCAATTGCGGCCATTGCCTCTATATTGCGATCTTCGTAATCTTGAGGACGCATTTTGTCGCCACAACCGCCATTCCATGCCCGTAGATAAGTATTGAAGCTGTGATCGGTCGCGCTCATCCATCGCTCATACAATATTGCTGGCGTTGAGGTATGATATGGCAATGCTATATGCACGCCCACACTGCGCTGAAACGCCTCCAGCATAGCCGGGTCAGTTTTTGTTTGCTTATAAAAAATATCAACGTCGCGTATCATTTCGAAGACGTCATCTTCTTTGACATCGCGACAGCTTAAACGGCGCAAATAATCTTCGAGGCTCAGCTTGTAATCAAGCAGCTCAGGCCTGGTTTTATAGAGCTCAACAGTCTCTTTCCGCCCACCAAATGCTTTATCATTTCTAAATGCATATGAAATAAGACCTTCGTAAGCCGCAGTACCGAACTCAGTTGTTTCTGGCGTGTACATGACATGGTAAGCTGTGCGGATTGTGTCGCTGGCAATTGACCGATCTTTGTCAGTAGCGCATGAGATAAGCGTTTCGGTTGCATACTTCGGATCGTGCAGTTCAAGATAAGGGTTCTGCGTAGCATTCCATGCAAAGCGAGCAAAGTTACCTGTTATAAATGAAGCCTGGGCTTCGGAATACATATTTCCGCCAGCAGTATATATCAGTCGCAGCGCGCGCCCTGCAACTTCCGGGTCCTCGCTGTCTGCGAGCTCCATGATTCGCTGGTCATTGACGCTAATAATCTGATAGCCGCGAAAATGCAGGTTATCTATGTCCTGCTTCTTAAAGCGGGAAGGCTTTTCGGTAACCATGCGTTCCAGCAATGCGAGCCCATGGTGTGCTAATTCGTCCGAAGCCAGAACGTCTTCAAACAGTGGGCGCTGGTCATTTATAGCGTCTATGCGCTCTTCGTAACCACGATCAAACCGCCTGTCCAATGGACGGTCCATTGTGTCAAAGGTCTCATTAAGAGAGTCGAGAGCTTCCTCGATCGTGTCATATTCGTCTTGCCAGGTGTTGTATCTAAAAGAATAACCGAATTCCATGGAAGTGCGCCATAAAAAACTACATTATATCACATTTACACAGAAAAGACAATGCCCTAACAGATTAGTAGTGGTCGCGAATGTGTGAAAAACTGTAGTCCCAATCCGCCATAGCTTTTTTGTGCGGATTAAAGATATTTTGCGGATCCATAATGAGCTTAGCTTCGCGGAAAATCTTGAGAACCTCTGGGCCATACATTTGTTCCAGCCATGGACCCCGGACTAAACCATCGTTGTGCTCACCAGAAAGAGAGCCCTTGTATTTTAATACGAGCTCATTAACTTCTTTCATAGCTGGCAAGATCTTGTCACGGTCACTTTTATCTTCGAGCTTCATGAGCGGGATAATATGGAAGTTACCGTCACCCATATGTCC
Source organism: uncultured Candidatus Saccharibacteria bacterium (assembly GCA_964654135.1). Taxonomy (GTDB): domain Bacteria; phylum Patescibacteriota; class Saccharimonadia; order Saccharimonadales; family UBA4665; genus CAMLQK01. The sequence goes on along the minus strand of CAZZHV010000046.1, from coordinate 2,711 downwards.
GGCGATAGTTGCGCCAAGTTTGTACTTGCGAATAATAGCACGGATTTGCGGCCAAAATTCGACTAGATATGGCGGGTTAACTACGAAGTCGTCGATAAACGGTGCAGTGTGCTTGTCCTTAACTTTAGAACGCAATAACTGAAAGCTGTAGCGGCGCATCAGCCAAAACTTTTCACTCTTCTGGGCAGTGTCAGTACGTTCCATTGCCATACCGTATGGCTTAAGAATATCGCGCATGTTGTTAATCTTTTGGTCAACTTCTTCTTGCGTTTGGCCGTTAAACTCAATCATAAGAATGAGCTTTGGAATGCCGCGCAGTAACATAAAGCCGTCAGGGATAAGGCTAATAAGTAACTTTATAAAGCCGACAACACCAAGCATTTTCATAAAGCTCGGCATAAAACGGATAGAGAGCCAGAGCGTAGCATCGTCGAACGACTCAAACGTGGCAGGCTTTTGGTCAACAACCTTGTTGATAACCTCGCCGAGCGGGGCAATGTCTTTCATGAAACACACCAGAAGGCCCGTGAAAGGCTTGGTAGGCACGAGTCGGAAATGTATGTCAGTTACAAAGCCAAGTGTGCCCTGGGCGCCGACAATGAGCTTGGTGAGGTCAAAAATGCCAGTGTCACGATCCCAAACGTCCCAAAGGTTATAACCGGTTGAGTTCTTGCTAACATGCGGCTTAGCAGCTTTGATTTGGTCGTAATGCTTTTCGACAAGGTCAAAAATTGCCTTATACACTTGGCCCTCGAAGTCTGACTGCATCATCTTGGCGGTTAGTTCTTGCTTGTTGAGCGGCTTAACAGTGCGTTCAATGCCGTCTGCAAAAACTACCTTTAGCTCTGTTACAAAGTTTTCGGTCTTGCCATATTCCAGGGACTTTTCGCCGCCTGAGTTGTTATTGACCATGCCACCGATAGTACAGAGATCGCGCGAGGCGGGGTAGGCTGGCATAAGACGATTGACCTTAACTGTCTCTTTCTCGAAATCGCGGTAAAACACACCCGGCTGAGCGTGAGCGGAGGTCTCGGTAACTTCCTCGATGGTCTTAAAGTACTTATTAAAATCTACGATAATCGAGTCGTTAATTGCGCCACCCGACATGTCCGTACCGGCAGAACGGGCTGTTAGCGACAGATCAAGATGTTCGGCCTTGGCGTCTGCTACTGTTTTGACAAGTGTCGCAACATCGGCACCATCTTTTGGGGCAACAACAAGTTTTGGCTTAATTTCGAACATTGATGCATCGTGGCTAAAGAGTTCAAGGGTATCAGCGTCATTACTGGTATCGCCCTTAAAGCCTTTTTGTTTTAGAGTCTGAATGATTTCTTCCATACATTTAGCTTAAGCGTAATGCCTCTTGTGGGCAAGTAGATTACCTATTAAAGACAGCTTATCTTAGTTCTTGGACGGTAATCAAACGACCACCGCGGCGCACATGAATAAGACCATGTCCGGTGATTGCCGTTGCGGCTACAAATGCAGCAACGCCACCGATAACAAAGCCGATCTGAGCGTTAGAATGTTGCGACAGCCAACCAATGAGTGGCCCACCAATAGGGGTAGTGCCGATAAACATCATTGTCCAAAGCGCATTCATGCGGCCACGCATTTCTGGCGTGGTGTGCAGCAACATAAGGGCGTTTGCTCCAGAAGTCAAAATAATCATAGCACCACCAGATATAGCCAAAAGGATTACTGCTGTAATGAGCGAAGGAGCAAGGGCTACGCCGCACATGCCAGCACCCAACATCATACACACATGGCCGAGCGTAATAAGATTGGCGTTCTTATGTCCCGCAGAAATAAGGCCTCCGATAATCGAGCCAAAGCCCATTGCACCAGCAAAAAGTGCATAGGCATCGGCGTTGCCGTTGAAGGTATATTTCGCCAGGAGAGGCAACGTTACGGCAAAGTTACTAACGAATAAACCAACGAGTAACATGGCAAGGAAAATAGCCTTTGCCGTACTGTTAGTCATAATGTACCTAAGGCCGTCTCGAATCTGGCCCCGCTGCTTATGTGCACGTGGTATTTTTTGCAAGTCACTAGCGTCAAACATGAACAACGCCGCAAAAGAGGCCAGATATGATACAGCATTTACGACAAAACAAAATTCCAGAGAAACGCCGGCAATCAGCAAGGCTCCTAAAGCCGGTCCAATCATGCGTGCTATATTTGCAATTAATGAGTTGAGTGTCACGGCGTTTTGCAGCTCTTCTTCTCCAACCATTTCGTAGACAAAAGTTTGACGCGCCGGAATATCAATCGCCATGACAATACCGCCGATAAACGTAAAGAGGAATATAATCGGCAAGTTAGTGTGATGCGTAAGCAGCAGGACCGAGAAAAGGCCAATAAAGAACGTGCCAAATAGCTGGTTGCACATGATAAGTTTGCGGTGTGGCAAGCGATCGATATACACGCCAATCATGGGGCCAAATAATAGCGCAGGTAAGAACTGAGCCGCCATTAATAAACCCAGCATTGTAGCAGAATTGGTGAGCTGTAAAACCAGCCATGACTGCGCAACAGCCTGAATCCAGGTGCCCGATTGTGAAATTATCTGACCAACGCTGTAGATTCGGTAATTGCGGATTGATAGTGACGAAAACGTACGATGAAAGTACGCGTTAAGGTATTGCATAAACACTTTTTTATTTAGAGTAGTTCTCTCTTAGTAAAAAGGTTTTGCTTTGTTTTTGCAA
>CAZZHV010000045.1:0-9291 GCA_964654135.1 uncultured Candidatus Saccharibacteria bacterium | reverse complement strand
CGCCACCAGTTGGTGGGCTTTGGTATATCCTTGTCCACAATTAGGGGCACTTCGGTGCCGGCACTTCCTGCCTGGATTGTAATTTTCCCAATAGTGTCATTTTTGGAAATAGAATCTCGTACTTTATTAAGCGTGATGCTGGTTGGCGCTACTGCGTGCTGCCACACGATTGCCGAGGCATCGTATTGCGCTATAGCGTGAGCGGTGTTGTTTGACCATGGCACATAGACATCCCCAAAACTCTGTCCGGCTCGAACGACATTGTCGATGCTAAATTGAACTTTGGTGGCATTTAGAAGTGGAATAACTTCGGTTTTGGCTCGCGCTAGCGTTGGTGAACCCATGATGGCGCCAATTACTGTAACTTGTTTACCATTGCCCATAGTGTGGATTGCGGAAAACAAATAACAGCCACGTGCTTCATCTGAGTTACCGGTCTTAATGCCATTTATGCCATCTTGCCCAAGGAGGCGGTTGACGTTTGGAATAGTGCCAGCAACAGGGATAGTGGCGCTTGTTTCGTTAACAATTTGAGCAATCACTGGGTGTGCCAAGGCCACCTCGCCAAGTTTAATGAGGTCGCTTGGTGTGCTGACTGTTGTCGGAGAAAGTCCACTGGCATCAGTGCCGACAGTTGTGTGGTCCATGTGCAACTGCTTTACAAATTGATTGGCATACGTGGAATATGCAGACAGCGAGCCGAATGCCCACTTGGCGAGCGTATCAGCCATATTGTTGGCAGAGGGCAGGAGCATGCCCTCGAGTGCTTGATATTCGGTAATTTTCTCACCTACAGCTACAGGCGTAATCGACCCGCCAACTGCGTAATAGGCATTGTAAGAATTGACGTCCTCCTGTGTGAGCGTTAGGGTCGGACCTTGCTGGCCAAGACTCAGTGGCCTCTGCTTGAGAACAGCGAGCGCAGTAATGACTTTAGCCAGGCTGGCTGTTGGAATTGGTGTCTGGCTATCTTTACTTGTGGCCAGGACTCCATAGCCGACTGCACCTACAGCGGCAGCCGCATCCGATGGCCAGGGCATAGTCTGGGAATTAGATACCTGCGAGAGTGGAGCACCCTTGCTTATTCCTAACGCAGGAAGGGGGCGGAGGTAATTATATGAGCCGCCAAGTGTTATTAAGATCAGTATCCAGGCTAGAACGCGTCCTTGACGACGGCGCTTTCGCGGTTTCAAACGTGTTCGCATCATTACTAGTATAATACCTTGGCAAGCTATGGGAAACCTTAAGGTTTGGTATATACTATAGATATAAATAAGGAGCTTCTCGCCATATGGTTTGGATTATTGTTGCAGTAGTTGTTGTATTGCTGGTGATTATCTTCGGTGCAATGTATAACGGTCTTGTTCGTCTAAATGTTCGTGCTCAGGAAGCCTGGAGCGACATCACCGTTCAGCTCAAGCGTCGTCTCGACCTTATCCCTAACTTGGTTGAAACGGTAAAGGGTTACGCTACCCACGAAAAGACAGTTTTTGAAGATGTTACTAAAGCTCGTTCTCAGGCTCTAAACGCCCAGGGTGTCGAAGAAACAGCTCACGCCGAGAACCAGTTTGAGCAGACACTTAAGAGCTTGTTCGCGGTTGCCGAGGCTTACCCAGAGCTTAAGGCTAACGAGAACTTTAAGGCGCTCCAAGACGAATTAGTAGATACTGAAGACAAGATTCAGGCTGCTCGCCGCTTTTATAACGGTGTTGTTCGCGACTTTAATACCAAGCGCACAGTTTTCCCAACCAACATTTTTGCAAATATGCTTGGCTTTAAGACCGACAAGGAATTCTTCGAACTCGACGAATCAGAAATGGCTCAAGCTCAAAAACCTGTTAACGTAAAATTCTAAATAACCCTCGCTGCCAAAAGGCGGCATAATTACCCGATATGTATAGTGAAATCTCTGCCAACAAACGTAAGACATGGTTTATCATGGCGCTTTTTGTCGTCATTATTGGTGGGCTTGGTTGGATTGCCGGCAAAATGTATGGCACACCGTCATTTTTGTACATCGCACTTATTGTCGGCGGTGTCTACGCTCTGATTGAATATTTTGCTGCCGCAAAATTAGCCTTGGCTATGAACGGTGCTAAAGAAATTCAGAAAAAAGACGAGCCTCGCTTGTATCGCACTGTCGAGAACTTGTCGATTGCTACTGGCATGCCAATGCCTAAAGTCTATATTATTAACGATCCAGCCCCCAACGCGTTTGCCACCGGTCGTGACCCAAACCACGCGGTCGTTTGTGCAACAACTGGTTTACTCGATATGATGACTGACACCGAACTCGAAGGTGTTATGGCTCACGAACTTGGCCACGTAAAGAACTACGATATTCGCGTTATGATGATTGTCTTCGGCCTGGTAAGCGCTATTGGCTTGATTGCAGATATTATCATGCACATGATGTGGTTTGGTGGTGGAGATGATGATGAGTCTCCGAATCCTATCTTTATTGTGCTCGGTATTGTGGCTGCTATTTTGGCACCATTGATAGCCATGATGGTGCAGTTGGCTGTGTCTCGTCGCCGTGAGTATCTTGCGGACAGCACGGGAGCACTCACGACACGCTACCCAGACGGTTTGATTAGCGCACTTGAAAAGATTGGCCAGTATGGACGCCCAATGAAGAAGCAGAATACCGCAACTGCACACCTCTTTTTCGCAAATCCGCTTAAGGGCAACGCGCTCGCTAAGTTGTTTAGCACGCATCCACCAATTGAAGATCGCATTGCACGTCTTCGCGACATGGGTACCCACGCATAAGATTATGGCTAGCGCAGAAACTCCCAAAAAAAACAAAGCGGCAGTATCTAAAAAGTCTGCCCCAAAATCTAAGAAAGCTGCCACAACAAAGCCTACCCGTAAAGACGGTGACGTTCGTGTTGTAGCTAAACCAAAATACAACTCGTTTAAGCTACAAAAGCGCATTACGCAAACTGGTCCACTTTTGCCAAGCGCTTACACGCTTTTTAAGCAATCTCTCGGGGTGCTTAAGCGTAACTGGAAGGTTTTTCTGGGGATTACACTTTGGTACGGTCTGATTAACATCATACTTGTACAAAGTTTGAGCAGCGGTGTTAATGTCGATCAAACGCGCAACTCATTCGAGGGCATGTTGCAGGGTAGTTTGGGGCATGTTGCTGCCGGTGCAGCTTCGTTTTTCTATTTGCTCGGTAACTCAAGTACTTCTGCCGGATCTGTAGCTGGCTCGTACCAGCTTATCTGGATTATTATTACCAGCTTGGCGTTTATCTGGACGCTTCGTCAGGTATATAACGACACTAAGGTACGTATTCGTGATGGATTTTATCGCGGCATGTATCCGCTTATTCCATTTGTGTTTGTGCTAATTATTATTGCAGTACAATTGGCCCCAATGATTATCGGCGGCTCTCTCTTTAGCTCGTCTGCCTCTGCCGGCTTAGCCGCATCTTTTGTCGACACTTTTGTATGGTCGGCTATATTCCTGTTATTGACGACATTTAGCCTGTACATGATAACTTCGTCCCTTTTTGCAATATATATTGTAAGCCTGCCAGACATGACGCCACTTGCCGCTTTGCGATCTGCAAAGCAATTGGTCCTGAACCGCCGCTGGACAATTATGCGCAAGATTCTCTTTTTGCCATTCGCACTTCTTGTGCTCGGCGCACTCCTCATTGTGCCGTTTATTTTGCTTTTGCCTGCCGTGGCTTCATGGCTCCTTTTCTTGCTCTTGATGATTTGCATACCAGTCATGCATAGTTATTTGTATGCACTATACCGCGCACTGTTATAGGAGGGATTATGAACAAACAGCAAGCCGAAAAGCGTAGTCGCGAATTGCGTAGCCTGATGGCTACATATAGCTATGAGTACTACGTGCTCGACGAACCAAGTGTTTCTGACGCAATTTACGATGGTTTGATGCGCGAACTCAAAGATATAGAGGCGCAGTACCCCGAACTTATTACGCCCGATTCGCCAACGCAACGTGTCGGCGGTGCGCCTTTAAGTGAGTTTAAAAAGGTTGCACATTCTGTGCGCATGATCAGCCTCAATGACGTCTTTAGCCGCGAAGAGGTTGAGGCTTGGGTAGAACGTACCGAAAAGTTAGCTCCAGGTCGTACGACTGAATTTTTTACCGATATCAAAATGGACGGCTTAGCTTGTGCACTTATCTACGAAGATGGCGTGTTTGTGCAAGCGGTAACTCGTGGTGATGGTTTTGTTGGCGAAGACGTGACGTCTAACGTGCGAACTATTCAATCCGTTCCTCTGCAGCTGCGCAGCATCATTGATAAAAAGTACCAGCTCTTTCTAAAAGGCCGTACCGAAATTCGTGGCGAAATCATTATGCACAAAAAGGATTTTGAAGCGCTTAATCATACCCGCGAGCAAGAAGGACTACCGCTCTTTAAGAACCCACGCAACTTAGCCGCCGGTACAATTAGGCAATTAGACCCAAGCTTAGTTGCTCAGCGACCGCTCCGATTTCGTGCGTACGATTTATTGCGTCAGGAAGCCAGTGATGTTCCAACGAACATGTTCGCCTACGAGGCGTTGCGTGCGTTGGGCATAGCCGCCAATCCACAGGCGCGTGTTTTTACTACAATCGACGATGTCATGCATTTTGTTGACGAATGGAGCGAGAAACGGCACGAGTTGCCGTTTAACACAGATGGCTTGGTGGTAAAACTCAACGATCGTAAGCTCTATGCCGAGCTCGGATCGGTGGGTAAAAACCCACGTGGCGCAGTCGCTTATAAATATCCTGCCGAAGAGGCAACAACAATCGTTAAGGATATCGTACTCAGTATTGGCCGTACTGGTGCAGCAACGCCTGTGGCGGTGTTTGACCCTGTGGCTGTGGCTGGCACGACGGTGCAGCATGCAAGCCTGCACAATGCCGATGAAATCGCCCGTAAAGACGTCCGTGTGGGCGACACGGTAGTTATTTTTAAGGCAGGAGACATTATTCCTCAGGTTGAGCGTGTCCTGACAGAGCTACGCCCCAAAGGCGCTAAGGTCTTTGACATGGAAGCCGAGCTGGCGCGCCAATATCCAGAGTTGCAGTTTGAGCGTCCCGAAGGCGAAGTTGTTTACCGGGTTAAGGGTGCTACCGGTCCACTGCTGCTTAAGAAGGCTCTTGAGCATTTTGCAAGCAAGGGTGCACTCGATATTGATGGTCTTGGCGAAAAGAACGTCGTGGCGTTGGTCGAAGCTAACTTGGTACGTGATTTGGCAGACATTTACACACTTACTTACGAGCAGGTTATCCAGCTTGATCGCTTTGCAGAAATTTCTACAAATAATCTTATTCAGGCAATTGCCAAGGTTAAGGCGCCGCCACTGCCACGCTTTATATTTGGGTTAGGTATTCGCCATGTTGGCTCGCAGACAGCCATTGATCTTGCTGAGCGTTTTGGCTCACTCGATGCATTGGCTACTGCGACGCTCGACGACTTATTGGCAGTCGATGGGATTGGTGCAGTTGTTGCCGAATCTGTCTTGGCGTGGTTTGCTGATCCAGATAATCAGGCTTTGCTTGATAAGTTCAAAGAACTTGGCGTTGAGCCGCACTACGAATCTCACGCAACCGGACCGCTCCATGGCAAAAACTTTGTTGTTACTGGTACACTCGAAACTATGGGCCGAGATTTGGCTGCGGATAAAATTAGACAGCTTGGCGGAACTTTCCAGAGCGCACTCGGTAAGGACACGACATACCTCGTTGTTGGCAAAAATGTGGGCGCCAGCAAACTCGCAAAAGCTGAAAAATATGGAACAGAACAGATCAGTGAAGATGATTTAGTAAAAATGTTAGGAGCGTGAGCATGGTGGAAGAGCTACAGCAAAAAACACAGGAATATCTTGACGGCTGGCAGGCGTTTACGCAGGCACGAAACGACAAGGCCTACTTTAGTGGGCTCAAACCTACGGCGATTGGCTGGAAATTTACCGATCGTACGGAATTAATGCAGCGCTTTAACGAAATTCGCGATATGTGCGAGCAGGTTCATTTTGGATGGATTAACGAACGCTGGGTTATCTGCGTATACCTTCGAGACGTGACCCTGCCAGGTGACCTTAAGGTGGTCAAACTTATGGAGCGCCGTCCGGGTTCGTCTGACCCAGTAGGGCTTGATCACATCGATTTTTATACCCCAGAAGCTGAGATAAAGACGCATGTTGAACGAGAAGATATTAAATGGACAGAAGAGCATAATGGCGAGCACTGCAAATGGATCTCGGTTTGGTTTGATAAAGGCGAAGCGAAGCTTCGTACTGACACCGTCCTTAAAGTTTGCGCCGATGAAATGCTAGAATACGAGCAACGCATAATTGGGAGCTAACATGACAGATCTTGTTTTTATTACCGGCAATCAGGCAAAGGCGGACTATCTTGCAAAGTGGCTTGGTCACGATGTAGAACATCAGAAAGTTGACCTCGAAGAAATCCAATCTTTGGAGCCTCGTGAAGTTATCGAACACAAGGCCAAGGGCGCGTATGCGCTCGTGCAAAAGCCAGTGCTTGTCGAAGACGTATCCTTGAGCTTTAACGCTTTTGGCGGCAAGTTGCCGGGTACCTATATTAAATGGTTCTTGAGCGAAGTTGGCAACGAAGGCATGCTTAAAATGCTAGAGAACTTTACCGATCGCACTGCAACAGCATCAGTTATGTACGGACTTTTTGACGGTACGCAATTGCATACTTTTGAAGGACGCGTCGAGGGTGTAATTGCATCAGAAGCACGAATTGGTAGCGGCGATGGCTGGCACGGCAGTCTTAGCTGGAACAGTATTTTTATCCCTAACGGCAGCACCAAAACGTATGCCGAAATGACCGACGAAGAGCTAAAGCCCTTTAGCCACCGAAGCTTGGCGATTGAGAAGCTCGCAGCGTTTCTGGCTGAGTAGCGCTTACACTTGGAGCTATAGACGGTTCAATTGATGCCTTGTCCGATGATTCCGGTAGGGCAGTGGTTGGATTTATGCTTGGTGCGCTTGTTTCGGGGCTTGCCGTCGGAGGTGCAGCACTTGGAGTAGGGCTCTGGCTTAGACTCGGGCTGCCACTGCTATTGGGTTGTGTTTGGCTTGGTCGGGGGCGAGTTGTAGCATCAACAGTTTCACTTGGCACTGGTGTTCTCGATGGTTTGGGCGTGTAGCTGTAGGTAGGTCGTGTAGAAGGCGTGAACTGCGAAATAGGGTACGACTTTGCGGGACTTGTCCACGGCGTATCCGTGGGCGAAACTATCGGCGCCTTTTCTTTGGGTATCTCGGGCACTTGTTCGGGTGCTGGTGTTATGGTCTCGTGTGATTGTGATGGGTGTGGTGACGCTGACGCTGTTGCTGTTGGCGGTGGAGCTAGGGCATCGGCACTTGGCCGCGGTGACTGCGTCACGAATGCAGTCGTGACTCCGGCGGCAATCGCACCTAACGCTAGCCCAGTTCGCACAAGCGTTCGACTCAGGTTAGCATGGTTTCGTATAGCGTCGACTAGAAAGAACGAGTGAGGCTCTTTGAGTGCAAGCTTCTCGGTGATAGGCTCCAGGTCGTGCAACGTGGCATCAGGCCTAAAAATCTCATCTGTATCGTCGATACTTAAAGGTGGAGTGGCACCCTGTGTCTCGGGTCTGAATACCCAGTCAAAGCCTTCTAGAGGATCTTGTCGTTTTTCCATGCAGCTACTTTCGGTTATGTTTCGAGCGTAGAAGACATGCGCACATGTGTCAATGACATTACTCACGGAGAATCTTGACAAACTAGTAGAACCAGTTATGCTTAAAGTAATCGTGCGCTGTTACGGCGGCGCGTGAAACAAACAGCGACAGAAACAAACATGGCCGCCAGGGTGGGCGCGCACGAACAATACGAGCTCTTACGGGGCTCGTATTTTTGATAGGTAACTTCGGCAATATTTGAGGTGCGTACGTTTACTGTTACAATATATACAAGAACAAAATAGTTGCATCACTGCAAACTCTCTCGCAGACAAGGGGAAACTATGATCAAGTACTACTACAAAAGTTTGCGCAGCCAAGATATCAAAGAGCTGCAGGACTACCAGCGCGGCGCCTGGGTGTACGCAGAAGCACCTAACGAAGAAGAGATTGACCAACTCGTTAAGCAATTCAAACTCGAGCCTGGACACCTATACGACGCGCTTGACGTCGACGAAATGCCACGTTTGGAACGGGAAGGCGAGCAGAGTTATATTTTCGTACGTTTTGCGTACAAAAACGAGGAAGAAGAACTCGTAACTGTGCCACTTTTATTTATTTTTGGTGCAGATATTCTTATTACAGTTTCGCTCGTGCGCTTGCCGGCTCTCGACACTTTCCTGAGCAGCAAAATTGACTTTGCAACTACCCAGCGCGCCAAGCTCGTTTTGCAGATTCTGCAGCAAATTGGTGAGAACTACGACGCCTTTATTAGCCAGACAAGCAAGCAGATTAAGCTGATTCGTTCACGTCTGCGCGGCCACGAAATTAGCAACCAGGACTTTATCGACTTTGTGATGATCGAAGATGAGCTCAACGAGTTCTTGTCGTCACTTATGCCGACCAACGCAACACTGCGCCGTTTGCTACTCGGCCGCTACATGCCATTGTTTGACGAAGATCAGGACATTGTTGAAGACTTGTTGCTCAACAACGAGCAATCCGTTGAGGCTTGTAATTCAAACCTTAAGTCTATTGATAATATTCGTGAAGCATACTCATCAATTAGCTCGCACAACCTAAACTACACCATGAAGGTGCTAACCGTAGCTACTGTGATTATTGCGCTGCCAAACCTGTTTTATGGCATGTATGGCATGAATGTGCCGTTGCCATTTATGCATGAGCCGTGGGCGTACTACCTAGTTGTCGGCTTTACGGTCTTTATGGTGCTGATGGTATTTTGGGTTGCCCGTAAACGCAAACTCTTTTAGGAGCCATGTAGGACTCTTTTCTTTTAGTCCTATATCTGTTAAAATTGGTCTTGCCCAAACAGCAAATACTACTGGTGTAAAATTGCTCTATCCAGTAGGCAGCTCTCGTACGGAGAGTTTAGTACTTCCAGAGGACACTTCGTGGATTTATTCCGCGACTTCCCCCGGAAGTCTGCGGGGCTGTAGCTCAGTTGGCTAGAGCGCTTCCATGGCATGGAAGAGGTCCAGGGTTCGAGTCCCTGTAGCTCCACCAAAATAAAAAGATCACCATTAGGTGGTCTTTTTATTTTCCTGAAGATCTGGACTCGAATGAATATAAGCGAAATTGCCGGCGGCAGTTTCGCAGTCAAACAGTATCGAGTCCC
>CAZZHV010000044.1:0-9406 GCA_964654135.1 uncultured Candidatus Saccharibacteria bacterium | reverse complement strand
AGGGTCTGGAAGTCGATAGTAATGTGCGCTGGCACACCAATTTCGTCGGAGCGGCGGTAGCGCTTACCGACATTGCTGTTGTCGTCCCAAGTAACGTTGCCGAGGTCTTTTTGCAACATGGTAAAGACTTCTTGCGCTTTAGCGACAAGCTCTGGCTTATTCTTGAGCAATGGCGAAACAGCAGCCTTAATAGGCGCAATGTGCTTAGGCAGTTTAAGTACCAGGCGCTTGTCGCCGTTTAGCTCGTCTTCGGTGTAGGCAGAGGCCAAAACAGCCAACAATACACGATCAACACCAAAGGTTGGCTCGATTACGTGCGGCACAAATGGCGCGCCACCACCCTTAGGGCGGTATTCCATGCTCTTGCCAGAATCTTTTTGGTGCGCGTTAAGGTCGTGGTCGGTGCGGTAGGCGCAACCAAGCAACTCTTTCTGACCAAATGGGAAGTCAAATTCGGTATCTACAGACCATTTGCTGTAATGAGCACGGTCTTCTTCGGGAACATCTACGAAGTGAATCTTTTCTTCTGGCAAACCAACGCTCAAAAGGAACTGCTTTTGCTGGTCGAGCCAGTAGTCGAACTGCTCTTTCCAGTTGTCTGGGTGTACAAAATACTCAATTTCCATTTGTTCGAGTTCGCGAACGCGAAAAATAAAGTCGCGTGGGCTAATTTCGTTGCGAAACGCCTTACCAATTTGCGCCAAACCAAATGGCATGTCTGGGTAAAAGCTATCGACAACGTTTTTGAAGTTCACAAACATACCCTGGGCAGTCTCTGGGCGAAGGTAGCTAATGCTTGTTGCGTCTTCGGTAGCACCAATATGCGTCTTAAACATCATGTTAAATTGGCGAACATCGCCAAGCGCGTTACCTTCGGGACTCTTAATGCCCTGCTCTTTAATAACGGCATCCATTTGCTCAAGGTTCATAGCCGTAACGCCTTCGATACCAGCATCTTCTAAGAGGTGGTCGGCACGATAGCGCTTTTTAGTCTTGAGATCTTCGACAAGAGGATCGTGAAAGCCGCCAACGTGGCCACTAGCCTGCCAAACCTTCTGGTTCATAAGAATTGCAGCGTCGATACCGTACATATCTGAGCGATCTTCGACAAAACGCTTCCACCATTCGCCAGTAATGTTACGCTTGAGTTGCACGCCGAGTGGACCGTAGTCCCAGGTACCGGCCAAACCACCGTAAATTTCACTTCCCTGGTAAATAAAACCACGGCGTTTACAAAGGCTTGCGATATCTTCTAGGCTAATTTTTTCACTCATAATAGCCCAATTATACCGTAATTACCCCTATCCGTCACGCCGATGCTTGCGTCGCGGTCCGCTCATAGCCTGGAGCTCTTCAAGCGTATACGTCCTACGCTTGCTATTGGGGTCATATGTGTGTCGACGACGAACCGTCCTGCCCCCACCACCAGTTAGCGCCAAATCTTGATACGGCATGTGCTTTTCGTACCAAGCCAGTTTTTGTTCTGGAGTCACGCCCAACGTACTATGCGTAAGCTTGTGTTCAATAATATGGCGTGCAATATAGGCCGCAGCCTGTACTCGGCGAGGGTTAAAAGTGTCGTCCATATCGTACCGCTTAATAACATCCAAATCTGGTGTGACGGTCGTGTGGCTCGTATTATGTCCGTTGCGCATCAAGTGTCCCACCATAGGCGTCAGCGGCAGTGCAACGCGCAAGACTTTTTCACTCGTGGCGTTATGCCATACGACAAATCCCAAATACGGACCCGATCGCCGAGGTGGTTCTTGCAATTCACGGTATGAGTTAGTTTGCGGACGACTTGTAACCCAAGTCCCCTGGCCTTGAAAGATGCTCGTAACAATTTGACCAGTAAGATCTGGCTGTTCGGAGGCGCCGCAAAACCCCTCGCTAACATCATCGACATCCATGACGTAGTTGTGTCGTGGCTCTGATCGTGACAAGCCATCCGTGCGTGTGTACCCTACAAGCTGTTTCCCTAGGAAGCGGGCAGCCTCCCATGATTCGTCATCCCGAAGGTCATTTTCGGCAACATAATCTAGCGTAAATTCACTATTCATGTCCAGAGTATAGCACTGTTATGCGTCGCCACTATGAGTGTGTAGAAGATCTTACGCGGCAATGTGATCTTCGAGCTCGGCAGCTTCAGGCAAAACAACTTCTACCTGATCCATAATGTCGAGTAGCAAGCCAGCGTTATGGATCAAGCGATCGCTGTACATTTCTGGCTCGTCCCATGCAAAATGACGCGTTGTGCCGTCCATGACAAACAAGCCGCTATGTTGGCGGTCAAACAGATCGGCGGCAGTTTCGTCTTGGGGTAACGAGATAACCCGAGCCTTAGAATCTACATCTGGCCAGCGAGTAATCGCTACTACCGAGACACGATCCGGATCGCCAGAAATAGTTGAATTGTGCAGGCTTACTTCATGCTTAATAAGTGGGTCTTGACGCAGCTTGGCGCCAGGCTCCATGGCCTGCTGAGACACCTGGTATTGCGCATATAAACGATTACCAAGCAGATGCATTGCAGCGCGACCAACATGGGCCGCTTGCCTAACCATTGAGTCGGTTGTTTCACCTGTTTTAATGAGTGTGAGACGTTCGCGTACTTGGCTGGGAGCCACCACTTCCGCTGGGCGCGGCTTATCCCCTGGCAGATACAATACATTCGTCTTTTTCATTATCTCGTGAAACCTCCGTTAATTGTAGCTTCAGTATACGCCCAGAAGACCCTACGTAACAATCAGTGGTGAGCAATCGGCAAGCAGCTTGCCGACACCCTGCACATGCATGAGTGCTTTCGGTGTATTACCAGCAAAAACCAAGCGCAAAAACTTAATATGATTAGCTTCAAAGCGCCCGCTCAAAGGGTTCGCCACAAAAGTCTGACGGTCAAAATCAAAGTCATACAGCTGGTCGGCGACCAATTTACGCCCAGCGTCATCGGTCTGTAAGTTGGGCGTGTGGCCACCAAGTTTTAGCAACTGCCCCGTAAACCAAAATTTTGTCAGGGGCACGGGCACATCTACGTCATCCAATGCCTCAAATGCCTGCTTAAGCAGTTCGAAATATTCCGGTTCGGGACTATCTTCGGTAATTTTATTGAGCTGCTTTATCAGATCGTAACCCGTCATAGTCCGTGTAATATCAGTGACTATGCTCGCGTAGTGTTTTACGAGCCGCGTAGATACAAGCGTACCCATTTCGCCTCGCCCACGAGCAAACGTAATAGTGCTGACACTAAATAGTTCAATACCGCCTGCAAGCTTAGACTTTACACGACGCACACCACGAGCTATCAGTCGCAATTTGCCCTGGTCTGGCGTGAGTAACGTCAGAATACGATCCGCTTCTCCATAATCTGTGCGGCTCAAAATAATTGCGGTCGTAACAAGTTGCTTCATGATCGCACCATTTGGCGGTGCACGGCAGAGACCAACTGCTGGAGCGAAGCCTGTGGCTTGTACAACCAACCTACAATTCCGTACTCTCGCTTAAGCGTTTCGGCAATCTGCTCCATGCCCTGAGGCGCTACATAGGTATGCAATAGTACTGGTATTTGCTGCCATTCTGCGTACGATCGAAATTCCTGCAAAAATGCTATACCGTTCTGCGCCGGTAATTGCATCTCCAAAATCACAAGATCTGGTGCTGCTTCATCTGCCAAGGCAACAGCACCCTGCCCGCTCATGGCATGATCAACAGCATGCCCTGCAAATTCGAGCGCCTGTTTGTAGGTACTCGCCAATAATTTATCTGGTTCAATCAGTAAAATACGCATAATCTAAACAAACTGCAGCTGCTGGCTTGGCAATAGCGTAATAGCCAGGCCTGCTTGGCGACCATGACGACCAGCTCGCAAACGGCTTTCCATTGCCTGCGCCAGTGCATTCGCCACAAACACGCCCGCTCCACTACTACCAAGCAAAGAAGCCAGCGGTTGGCGAGCATTACCGTAAAGCTTGAGTGCTTTGCGCCATGCCACGCCATCGATAGTGTTTGTGCCGTACATGCCCGTGACAATGCCATGCATGTTGCGGTGACCTGCCAAAATAATGCGTTTTGGACCCTTCTCGTCGCTGGCCGCGCGTGCTTCGATAAGCGCGTAGCCAAGACTCGTTAAAGCCGCCTTAAGGCCCGCCTGGTGAGCCATAACTGGCTCGTATCGGCCAGCAATACTCACTTCCATCTCGACACCATATTCTTTAGCGTAGCGATCAAGCTGGTGTGCAGTATCTGTCAAAATTGACGACACCGAGACCGGCTCCAGCTCCAAGGCTTGCTGGGAAGATAGCAATTCCACGCCCAACAAATAGCTTTCGACAAGCGTTAGTGCGGCTGTTGCCTGTGTATGAATAAGCGAGGCGTTTACGCCGTCAGATATGCCAAGCTTAGCGAGCTCGGTGTTGCGCGCGATGCTCGTTAATGGCATCTTGAGCTGTTCGGCAACCGACAGCAAGAGCCTCATTGTCTGTTCGGTCTCAGACTGGACTTGTACTACCCTCATAATTCTCTCCAGTATACCACCGTCGTGGCACAAGATTAAGGGGTGAAGCTAATATTTGGCAAGATAATGTTGTTGAGATCTGGCAAGAATGAAGCTGAGTCAGCCCAGATTTTGAGCGTCATGTTGCGTAATGGCAAAATAACCATAGTTCCCTGCTTGTTGGATGTTAGCTGACCGGTAATTATAGAGCCGACTACGTTAGGCACTTTGTCGAGTTTGTATGGTGCTACCGTAGCTTTAGCGGTCTGGGTAGATCCGGTAAATTGCTGCAAAACAGTATCGTATGAGTCAGAAACAAGCTGAATGCGCAACGAGAACGACTTGTTCTGGTTGGTAATATCAGGTACAAAATCTGGATCAAAATAACCGTCAACAGGCGTACTACTATTGTCGTCGCCCTCTACAACGTAAGCACTCCATGTTTTTGGATACTGTACGGTAATCGAACCAAATGCAGATGGGCCAACATATGTGCGAAGCGGTTGCTTTTCTTTTTCGGCAAACTCTTTAGCGTCGGATGACTTAGTACGGCTCTCGGCAGCTGCTACGGCAACAGCGACCTTTTGGTCACTATTATTCTTGTAATCGTCGCGGCCCATAAAAGCCCAGTAGCCAAAGGCTGCGGCAGCTACAAAAAATACAATCACAAATATAAGGGGGATCAACAGCACGTTGATAGTGCCACGTTGGTCAGAATTACTGATCTTCATATCGCTCATGGTAACGTATTTCGAGGTGTTCTGGCAAGAGGAAAACATCAATTTACCCCAGCCGCCTTGCCTGCTACAATCCATTGCTATATGAAACCAAATGAACTGCCTACACATTTTACCCCCGAAAACACCGTCGTAACCGTCTGGGAGGAAAACTACAGTCGCAACCCGGCCAAAATAGACCAGAAGTGTCGGTTCTACTGCCCTATTCTTCGAGGAACTGATTTTGGCATGGGCAGCATGAGCGTACTTACGAACGAGATCGAGCGCACAGCCGAGCTCGAAGATTTTGAGATTTGGAATAAGTATACCAACGCCGACGGCTTCCGTAGACGAGGTGCTGGAAAGCTGCTCATGCAGGCTTGCGTAGCAGATCTTAAAGCCAATGGTTTTAAGGAGCTCCATAGCGAATCAATCTCAAGCAGTGCTCTCCATGTACGGCAGCGTGTGCTGCCCGCTGGATCTATGCGCTTTTTCCTCGAAAACACCCCGGACGTACCAGTACCTATCACGATCGAGCAAGCAATCCAGGCGACCGAACATATGGAGTACGAATATCGAAAAGCAAATCTACTTGAGTACGACCTAGGTGAAAATAGCGCCAACCTCACATATTTTGGTGCTGTGCTCGACCTATCTAAAGTTGATACCAAGAGCTGGCCTTCGGCCATAGACCAAGACCCTTATCTTGAAAGTGTACGGGCAGCTTAGTTCAACGCTTTTTGCGCAAGCGCTTCGACAACCTTACCTTTTTTGCCGGTAAGCTTCTTGTTGTACTCGTACAGAAAAATACCATTGTACTTTGATCGAGGCACCTTATCGGGGATAAAAAAAGCAAAACTAGCAAGGCGAACTGGGCGTTCGTGCCATACAGTGATACGCTTGTCGAGCTTTTCCATTTGGCGTTGCAGCATAAAAGTAAAAATGCCGTCGGCTTGAGGCCATTTTGCTTTCCACAGGTCATCCCAGATCACTGTCACCTGTTTGCGGTATTTCCAGCAACGAATACGCGAAATAATCACCAAAAATGGATTGAGCTCTATACCGACAACGTGTAGGCCACGCTGGGCTGCAGCCTTCATGACACGACCATCGCCAGAGCCAAGCTCTAGTAATGTTTGGCCAGGCTTAAGATCGAGCATTTTGAGCGCTGTTTCCATTTGTTTAGTTAAGGTTGGAACATATGGTGGACCGACAATAACAACCGCGCCAAACACAATAATAATTGTGCCTATAATTATGAGGGCGGCATCCATTTTACTGGTTTTCCTGCTGCATTTGCAGGTGGAGCTTTTCGAGCTTATTCTCGGCACCGGTGACGTGCTTTTCGAGCTGTGCGACCAGCTTCATTCCCTGCTCATACAATTTAACCGCCTCGTCGACGGCAACATCTGGTTGTTGTAACGCGGACAAGACCGCATCGAGTTCACTACTTAAGCCTTGATAATCAGCTTCTTTCTTGGCTGTCATAAGTTCTCCTTTTGTCGCATTATAACCTGTTTTACCTCCGTCGCAAGCATGGCATCTTGCATTTGCAGTGTTAGCTCGTCTCCGACAGAGATATCTGCGCCCTGGCGAACTACTTTATCCTGCAATCGAACGATGGCATATCCCCTGTTAAGTGCAGTTTGTGGATCATAGGCGGTAAGCACTTGCTTGCGCAGCTCAAGCTGGCGCTTTGCCTGTGCTATCACCTGTTCGCTTGCTCGATACAAAAGATTGGCGTGTGCCTCAAGCTCCTGGCGCACCGAAGCCAACGTCTGTTCAACAATGTACGATAATCGCTCGCGGCGCATAGTGAGTTGCTCCAAAACAGCTCGACGATCTGGCACAAGCAATTCGGCAGCGTTACTTGGCGTACTAGCGCGTTTGTCTGCAGCCAGCTCAGCTAAGCTAATGTCTACTTCGTGACCGATAGCCACTAAGGTTGGAATGCGGCTCGCGGCCACTGCGCGGGTAACCTGTTCTGTACTAAAAGCCTGTAAATCTTCGGCGCTACCACCACCACGAGTAACAACCAGCACATCTGGTGCCTCTGCTAGCGCATTAAATTGCTGAATAGCCGATACAATTTGGCCAGGCGCTGGCTCACCCTGTACTTGAACGTCGATCAGCGTAATCTCGATACCGCCCCAACGGGCGTTAATAATCTTCATAAAGTCACGATATGCTGCAGACTCCCCAGACGTAATCAAGCCAATCTTTTTGGGCGGATGTGGCAGCAGTCGTTTACGGGATTCATCAAAGAGACCTTCGGCCTTGAGCTTAGCCTCCAAAAGGGCGGCAGCTTTCTTAATACTACCCTCTCCCATTGGCTTAACAGATTGAATCGTCACACTAAAGCCATATTGCGGATGCAACTTTGGCACACCTCGTACGGCAACAGTCATACCATCTTCCAGAGGACCTGGCATCTGGTAAACAGTACCAAAGAAACGCACCATAGCGCCCTCGTCCTTGAGGTCAAAATATACCCAGCGGCCTTTGCTCACGCGAAAGTTGGCAATTTCGCCAGTAATAACCATGCCTGGATAGGCATATTCGAGGGTCTGATTAACGAGGCTTACAAATTCACTAACGGTACATGTCAGAGGCTCGTTGATCACGATATTCTCTCGTGATGTGGTACGGCTTCTTCAATTTCGGGTTGAGCATGAAGCGTCTTGTGGTAGTAGTAATAACCCGGCGGCAGCTGGATGAGCATGTTAAGGATACGGTACATAACTGTTACGGGAATACTTAGCGCTGCTGGCACGCCCGCAACCGCCAAAACACCGGTCATAAGTGCTTCGTAAATACCCACACCGCCCGGCAATACCGACACTAAGCCTGCAAAGTTTGCAATTGAATACGCCAAAATTACTGAGCCAACATTTACCCAGTTTCCAAAGGCAATGTATACAACGTAGACAGCGGCGACTTCGACAAGGTTTGCAATAAACGCCCAGAAAAAGGGCCATTTTAGCTCCTTGTAATGCGACTCGATAACCTTGTAGTTACCATGCAATTCGTCGACAGCAATACGTGCTTTAGCAATATTGATTGTCTCGGGGTGACGTGGACGCACCAAATGAATAACCCAGTTGGCAAACTTAGTAAGCGCTGTAAACGTTGCGTTAATGCGCTTTTGGTGACCGATAATCATCACAAATGCGATCGTACCGATAACCATCAGCGTAGACAACGAACTAGCGACCAAAATAACCACACTGTTTACCCGGCCGCCAATTGCCATAAACAACAGGCCAAATATCAGCAAAATCTCAAAGGACAAAAACAGCAGCATGAGCTTCATAATCTGCACCACTGTTGCCTTACCACCCGTAATATCTCGACCACGCATGCGCACACCAAAATAAGAAATACCCGAGACGCCGCCGCTTGGGAAAACACTATTCACAAAATTAAGCTCTAGTGAAGTCTTAAACAAGAATTTGTAGCTAAGCTTATTACCCACCACCGCAAACAAGTGCTTGTACAGACGCGTCTGAGCGTCATAGTTAATCCATTGGATCGGAATAAGCAGCAACAATGCCCACAGATGTACTTTTTTGAGGTTCTGAAATGTATCAACAAGTTGGTGACGTACGGCATAGACCAAACCAACCAGTGCAATGACCGTCAGGACATTGACGAGTAGTTTCCAGCGACGCTTAATAAAAGAGGCTTCACTCATATCGCCCTATTATAACTTCTCATGCTTGCTTAAGCCAAAGATCGGCGCGCATTTTACAGCACTTCTAGCGTAAAAATGTCGCGTGTTACAATATTCCGAACATTATGCAAGAATTACAGATCGAAGCAGCAGTCTATCAGGAGGCCGTTCACAAAATTAGCAAACATATGACGGCAATCCGTCCAGAAGGCTTTATTGATAGCGATAACATCTGGGATATCTATGCCGAGCAATTCGCGCCCGACGCCACACCTGATGAAATCGAAACCTTTGTTGATAGCTTTCCAGACCTTAGTAGAGACCAAGAATCTAGCTACCGCCTCCTCCCCGCACACGCCGTACAATTTTATGGAGCCATAGCCGTACGAGCTACTGCAAACAATCCAGAGCTCCAAGAACATAGCACACAAAAACTAGCTACGGCCGCTAACTATCTTGGCATAAAAAAGGCATATGCGTCGTTACCGCTTCTCAGATACACCACGAATGGCCTTAGTGCTGGCGGCA
>CAZZHV010000043.1:0-9462 GCA_964654135.1 uncultured Candidatus Saccharibacteria bacterium | reverse complement strand
CGCAAAGACTTGGCACGTATGTTGACCGTCTTGGGCGAACAACTTACGAAGGAGACTAAATAATGGCTAGGACTATTATCGGCACTGTATCAAGCAACAAGACTGACAAGACGATTGTTGTGACAGTACAGACCCGTAAGACACATCCGCTTTACCGTAAGCAATATACGGTAAGCACAAAGTTCATGGCACACGATGAGAAGAACGAAGCTCAGGAAGGTGACAAAGTCGCTATTTCTGAAACTCGTCCTTTGAGCGCACGCAAGCGTTACACGCTTGACCGCATCATCGAAACTGCTGCTATCCGCCACACCGAAAGTGCTGCACCTGTTGTAGTACCTGAGGAGGAGAAGGCCTAATGGTACAACAAGAATCTCGCCTCGTTGTCTGTGACAACAGTGGCGCTAAAGAAATCCTGTGTATCCGCGTTCTCGGTGGTACACGTCGTCGCTACGCTCGCGTAGGCGACATCATTGTGGCAACCGTTAAGGAAGCTGCACCAAATGGTACCGTGAAGAAGAAGTCAGTCATCAAGGCTGTCGTTGTCCGCACAACTGAGAAGATCCGCCGTAAGGATGGTTCTACTATCAAGTTTGACGACAATGCTGCAGTTATTATCGGTGACGACAAGAACCCACGCGCTACCCGTATCTTCGGACCAGTTCCACGTGAACTTCGTGACCAAGGCTACAGCAAGATCATTAGCTTAGCACCGGAGGTACTCTAATGGAAAACAAGATTTACAAAATTCGCATCAAGAAGGGCGACACCGTTATCGTTACTACTGGTAAATACAAAAACCAGACCGGTAAAGTTGTTGCAACTCACCCACGCGAAAACAAAGTAACTGTTGAAGGCGTTAACATCGTTAAAAAAGCTGTTAAGCCTAACAAAGCTAACCCACAGGGTGGTATCCTCGAGATCACCAAGCCTATGGACGTAAGCAAAGTTGCTATTGTAGACCCATCAACTAAGAAAGCTAGCCGTATCGGTTTTGCATTCGACAAAGATGGTAACAAGATCCGCGTCTTCAAGAGCAGCGGCAAGGAGATTAAGTAATGGCAGACAAGAACGTGACATCTACAGCTCGTCTTCGTGGTGAATACAGCACGAAGTTTGCTGCCGAACTTAAAAAAGAACTTGAGCTCGCTAACGCACACCAAGTTCCAAAGCTCGAAAAGATCACCATCAACGTTGGTCTTGGTAAAGCTAAGGACGACAAGAAAGTTATCGAAGCTGCAACTAACACACTTCGCAAGGTAACTGGACAGGAACCTATCCAGACCCTCGCTAAGAAATCAATTGCTGGCTTTAAGCTCCGTGATGGCAACATGATCGGTCTTAAGGTAACACTTCGTGGCGACAAGATGTACGAATTTATGGACCGTTTGGTTACTATCGTACTTCCTCGTCTTCGTGACTTCCACGGTGTAAGCGTTAAGGCTTTTGACCGCCAGGGCAACTACAGCCTCGGTCTTACCGACCAGTCAGTATTCCCAGAATTGACCTTTGACGAAACTACTACCACTCATGGTATGCAGGCTGTGTTCTCAATTAAGGCTCAAAGCCCAGAACACGCTAAAGCACTGCTTACTAAGTTTGGTATGCCGTTTGAGAAAAAGGAGTCTAAATAATGGCTAAGAAATCTATCGTTGCACGTGATGCAAAGCGCCAGAAGATGATCCAGAAGTTCGCTGCAAAGCGCGCTGAACTCAAGGCTCTCGGTGACCAAGACGGTTTGGCTAAGTTGCCTCGCAACTCAAGCCCAACTCGTTGGAAGAACCGTTGTGTTGAGACTGGCCGTCCACACGGCTACATGCGTCAATTTGGTTTGAGTCGTATCTCATTCCGCGAACACGCATCTAAGGGCGAAGTCCCTGGTGTAACTAAGGCTAGTTGGTAGAAAGGAATAGGAGAAAGAATATGGTTTCAACAGATCCAATCGCCGACATGCTTACTCGTGTACGCAACGCAATCGCAGTACGTAAGAGTGAAGTTGTAATGCCTCACTCAAACGTAAAGCAATCAGTTGCTGAACTCTTGAAGCAAGCCGGTTTCATCTCAGATGTAAAAGTTAGCGATGCTAGCATTGGCAAGAGCCTCCGTATCGTTATTAATAACGAAGACGAGAACGCTCGTATCACCGAAATTGCTCGTTTGAGCAAGCCTGGCCGTCGTGCTTACGTAGGCGCAGGTGAGATCCCAACCGTCAAAGGCGGTCGTGGTATCGTTATCATCTCTACCTCTAAAGGTATGATGACCGGTGCAGATGCTAAAAAACAAGGCATCGGTGGCGAATTAATTTGTAAGATTTACTAAAAAGAATAAGGAAATCCGATGAGTCGAGTAGGAAAACTACCCATTCAAATCCCAAGTGGTGTGACAATCACTGTCGACCCAGATTTCGTAACTGTAGCTGGTCCTAAAGGTACCCTCAAGCAGTTCACGATGCCAGGTGTCACAGTTGCCGTAGAGGACAACCAAGCTGTTGTTACTCGCGCAAATGATGAGCCAAAGATTCGTGCTAAGCACGGTCTTATGCGTGCTCTCGTAAATAACATGGTTGTTGGTGTATCAACTGGCTTCTCTAAGAAGCTCGAAATCAACGGTGTTGGTTTCCGCGTGATGCTCCAAGGTGCAGATCTCAAGTTCAATCTTGGTTTCTCACACGATGTTATTTACAAACTGCCTGAAGGCATCACTGCTACTGTTGAACAGAACAACATTACTGTTACTGGTATCAGCAAGCAGCAGGTTGGCCAGGTAGCTGCAGAAATCCGCGCACTTAAGAAGCCTGAACCTTACAAGGGCAAGGGTATCAAGTACGCTGATGAAGTTATTATCCGCAAGAGCGGTAAATCAGGTAAGGACAAGTAGGTAGTCGTATGAACAAACTTGCACACAAACTACAGAACCGCGTGCTTCGCGCACGTCGTGTTCGCGCCAAGGTTTCTGGTACGACTGAACGTCCACGCCTTAGCGTCAACATTAGCAACCGCCACATTATTGCCCAGGTTATCGACGATACACAGCACAAGACAATCGCTTATGTATCAACTGTTGGTACCAAGGCTGCAGCCGGCACAATGACCGAACGCGCAGCTTGGGTTGGCGAACAAATCGCTAAAAAAGCAAAAGCCGCAAAGGTTAGCTCAGTAGTCTTTGACCGCGGTAGCCGATTGTACCACGGTCGCATGCAGGCTTTGGCTGATGCTGCTCGTAACGCAGGATTGGAGTTCTAATTATGGCTGAGAATACAAACGCACAAACCCCACAAGCGCAAGCTCCACGTGGTCCTCAGGGCCAACGCGGTGGCGACCGTCGTGGCCGTCGTCCAGAAATTACACCTGAGGAAAAGCAGTTCGATGAGCGCGTAGTGCACATCGACCGCGTTGCTCGTGTAGTAAAGGGTGGCCGTCGCTTCCGTTTCCGCGCACTCGTTGTAGTAGGTGACCGCAAACACCGTATCGGTGTTGGTCTTGCTAAGGGCGCTGACGTGACTGCTGCAGTTACTAAGGCAACCGAAGTAGCTAAGAAGCACATGATCCTCGTACCTGTACATAAGGGTACTATCCCACACGAATCAGAAGCTAAGGTGAGTGGTGCTCGCATCCTCGTTAAGCCTGCTAGTCCTGGTACCGGTTTGATCGCTGGTGGTGTGGTACGTACTGTTCTCGAAGTAGCTGGTATTAGCAACGCATTGTCTAAGTCACTTGGTTCAACCAACAAGGCTAACATTGCTTACGCTACTATCGCAGCACTTCAGAGTATCGCTCCTGCTAACACTTGGGTAACTACTCAAGCTAATAAGAAAGCTGCTAAGACAGCCAAGAGTGAGGCGTAACTATGAAGTACAACGAACTTAAGACTAACACCAACAAGAGCGCTAAGCGCGTTGGTCGTGGTATCGCAGCTGGTCAGGGTAAAACCGCTGGTCGTGGTACTAAGGGTCAGATGTCTCGTACCGGTGCTAAAAAGCGCCCAGGTTTCGAAGGTGGTCAGAACCCACTTGCACAGCGTCTTCCTAAGCTCCAGGGTTTCCGTTCACACAAGCTCAAAGCTGAGAACGTATACACTGGTGATCTTGACCAGTTCGCTGGTAAGACCGCAGATAGCTTTGCGTTTGCCGAAGCAGGTTTGATCTCAAACCCATTCGTTCGCATTAAGCTTATCGCTAAGGGTGAAGTAACCAAGAAAGTTACCGTTAAGTTGCAAGGTGCTAGCGCATCTGCAATCGCTGCTATTGAAACAGCAGGTGGTACTTTTGAAAAGGTTGCTATCACTGCTCGTCCTGCTTCTACCAAGAAGGAAGACTAGTTTATTATCAGAGGAGCTGCCATTACGGCGGCTCCTCTGATATACTAAGGCATAAATAACGGCCGAGAGGGTATTAAAAAACAATGAATTGGAAAGTTATCGGGCGCTCACTGAAGCACAAAGATATGCGCAAGCGCATTTTCGCTGTCTTGGGTATCTTAGTTGTGTTTCGCATCTTGGCACATATTCCAGTGCCAATTAGTGACCCACAAACCTTAAAGCAAGTTCTAGAGACTGTATTTACTTCCTCGAACAACTCGCAATTACTAAGCTTTATTAACGTATTATCTGGCGGGGCGCTGGCTAACTTCTCAATTATGATTGCTGGTCTTGGCCCTTACATTAACGCCTCGATTATTATGCAATTGCTCACCAAGGCGATTCCACGTCTCGAAGCATTGCATAAAGAAGGTGAGTACGGCCAAAAGAAGATCAATCAGATCACGCGTATGATTACGTTCCCACTGGCCATTATCCAGTCTATCGGCGCAATCTATCTGGTCCGCCAATCAGCATCAAGCCTTGGTGGTGTCGGTGACATTACAGCCAATACATCACTCATGCAATGGGTTTTGATGGTAGCCGCTCTTACCGGTGGTTCGATGCTACTTATGTGGCTCGGTGAGCTTGTAACAGAACAGAGTATTGGTAACGGTATCTCACTGCTTATTACCGTTGGTATCGTCAGTGGCCTGCCATCTACTATTAGTGGTATCGCCGCATCAGTCTTTAACAAGTCAAACAAGTGGGAGCTTTTTGGCCATCAGTTGCCAATTAGTAAGTCGGCATTTATTACCAGTTTAATATTGCTGGTATCGGTCGTAATCCTGACATGGCTGGTGGTAATGCTCAACGAAGCGGCCAGACGCTTAACCGTCAACTATGCCAAACGTGTTCAGGGTAACCGTACCTATGGCGGCATTACTACGACATTGCCGATTAAGCTTATTACGGCTGGTGTGGTGCCGATCATCTTCGCAGTTGCGTTCCTGAGTGTGCCAAGCTTTGTTGGTCAGCTTATGACTGGCTCGGCTAGCGCCAACTTACAGCACCTCGGCGCTAACTTGAGTACTTGGTTCCAGACTCCATCTTCAACTACGTTTGCAGCCGGCGGCTGGCAGCCGTTCATCTATCCTGTAACGTACTTCTTGCTCGTGTTTGTCTTTACATTCTTCTACACCAGTGTGACCTTCAACAGCAAGGAGATCTCTGAGAACTTGCAGAAGCAGGGCGGTTTTATCGAAGGTGTCCGCTCGGGTGGCCAAACCGAAAAGTACCTTAGTAAGGTTGTTAATCGTCTTACGCTCTTCGGCGCATTCAGTCTTGGTCTATTAGCTATCGTGCCAATTATCGCGCAGGTATTCATTAGCTCCAACATCGCTCTCGGCGGTACGAGTGTCTTGATCCTTGTGTCGGTATCACTCGAAACGCTTCGTGCAATCGAGTCACGTGCACTCATGGTTACATATGACCAATATTCTCAGCCTGATTTCTTCCACGACGATCCAGAAGAAATGGAAAGTCCTAAGAAGCGTCGCTTTAGCTTGCTGCCACGCGGCAAAGCAACCTCATAGCAACAATAGTTGCATAAAATAACCGTCCATATCGCTGTGGGCGGTTTTTTAATAAGTAGTTAATGACATGCGTAGCTTATGCTTATATACTTGCTGAATGAGCAATAAACTACAATCTCCTAATCGCCCTATATACCAACTCTACCAAGAATATAATCAAATAACCCGGCCACAAATGCTGGCAGATATGTTTACCGACGATGATGAAACTATAAAAGAACGTGGAATTTCGCCGGATGACGCTGCAATTGATGAGAATTACAAAATATGTGGTATGTTTGCCCTGAGGCGGGGCGTGGTACCAATTGATGTCTATGATGGAGATCGGCAGATTTTCGCTCAAAATGAACAATATATGGGTATTCACGTGCGCGAGCTTGAGCAATCAGAAGCAACGCCTGTCTATTTGCGAGAGTCACTACGAGAAGTAGCCGCATACTTGGTCGAACAGCAAGTTGCCGTGGATGAGCGGCTTGCAGGCATCACCTATGCACGACTCGCCCAAACTGCACAGGCCGTCGGATTCGAAGTATCGCCATTGCCAATAATGGCAGAACCTGTTGCAAATCCAGCTATTGAGCCGGTCATTGTGCACCAACGTGTTGGCGACTTTATAGAGATGTACTAAATCAGATGAAAACTGTTGTAATTACAGTTTTGAGATGCTATAATTGCTAGAAGTTATATTTATGGCCAATAAAGAAGTAATCGAGTTAACGGGAACCATCACTGAGACCTTACCAGGTACTCAGTTTCGTGTTGAGCTCGAAAACGGCCATCAAATCATAGCTCATGTTGCTGGTAAAATGCGAAAACACTACATTCGTATCGTA
Source organism: uncultured Candidatus Saccharibacteria bacterium (assembly GCA_964654135.1). Lineage (GTDB taxonomy): Bacteria > Patescibacteriota > Saccharimonadia > Saccharimonadales > UBA4665 > CAMLQK01. Next base: position 2,738 of record CAZZHV010000043.1, on the reverse strand, counting down.
CCTGGCGACAGCGTGACGGTTGAGTTGACCCCTTACGATCTTACTAAGGGCAGAATCACCTATCGCAAATCATAACCATCAATATTAAGCAGTGTGTCATGCACACAGGAAAAGGAGCATGATCCGCATGAAAGTGCGTGCAAGTGTCAAGAAGATTAGTCCTGACGACATTATTGTTCGTCGTAAAGGACGCGTCTACGTCATAAACAAGAAGAAGCGTCGCAATAATCAGCGACAGGGAGCAGCAAGGTAATGGCACGAATTTCCGGGGTTACGATTCCGAGCGAAAAACAAGTGCAGATTGCACTAACCTACGTATACGGCGTTGGTCCTAAGACCGCTGGTGATATTTTGGTTGCTGCCAAAGTTGAGCCAACTGTACGTGTCAAAGACCTTACAGATGCCGAAATTGCTCGTATCCAAGATTACATTAACGAGCACTACACCGTTGAGGGTGAGTTGCAGCGCATCGTAGCTGGCAACATCAAGCGCCTCAAGGACATTAACGCTTATCGCGGTCTCCGTCACAAGGCAAGCTTGCCTTCACGCGGTCAGCGCACTAAGACTAATGCCCGCACTCGTCGAGGTCGAAAGTCGACTGTCGGTGGCACAGCTAAGAAAGTTCCATCAAAGACTTAGGATAAAGGTATAGATTATGGCAGAAACTACTACAACCAAGAAGAAAAAAGCCAAGCGAGCCGTTACCCATGGTCAGGTTCACGTTTTGGCAACCTTTAACAACACTATCATTAGCTTTACTGACGACAAGGGCGGTGCATTGACACAAGCCAGCGCCGGTGGCTGTGGTTTCCGCGGTTCTAAAAAAGGTACCGCATACGCAGCTCAAGTTGCAGCCGAAAAGGCTGGTAACGCTGCTAAGCAAGCACACGGCTTCACTAAAGCTGATGTATTTGTAAAAGGTGTTGGTCTAGGCCGCGATGCCGCTGTCCGCGCACTCGCTGGTCTCGACATCCAAGTTGAAAGCATTAAAGATGTAACTGGCGTCCCACATGGTGGTGTTCGTCCTAAGAAGGCACGTCGCATCTAGGCGGTAAGGTAAAGATATGGCACGAGATACACAATCTATCGTAAAAATGTCCCGCCGCGAAGGCTACGCCCTACACCCTAAGGCGCACAAAGCCCTCGCTAAGCGAACTACAGCACCTGGACAAGCTGCAAATAGCCGCATGCGTAACAAGCCAAGCCAATACAGCTTGCAGTTGCGCGAAAAGCAAAAAGTAAAGCGCCTGTATGGTCTCCTTGAGAAGCAGTTTAGCAACCTTATGAAGGAAGCTAACCGCAAACAAGGTCAATCAGGCGAAGTATTGCTCCAGTTCCTGGAACAACGCCTCGACAACGCTGTCTACCGTGCAGGTTTTGCATCTTCACGTCGTGCAGCACGTCAGTTGGTTAGCCACGGTCACTTTATGTTGAACGGTCGTCGTGTAGACGTTCCTTCAATTCGCCTCAAGGCAGGTGACGAATTTGTTGTTCGTGAGCACAGCAATGGTACTGAATACTTCAAGAAACTCGATGATGTTAGCCCAGCACCTTCAACCACTCCCGCATGGATCAAGGTTGACCGCAAGAACCGTAAGGTTGTTGTAGCCGGCCTCCCTACTCGCGAAGACGCTGAGCCAGAAATCAAAGAGCAGTTAATCGTGGAATACTACTCACGCTAAGGGAGGAATGAGCTAAAATGTCAAAAATGATTCACACACCAGGTATCGTCACTGTTGAAGACCACAGTGCAACCAGCAGCACTTTTGTTGTTGAGCCATTGCACAGCGGTTACGGCATGACTCTTGGTAACAGCCTTCGCCGTGTATTGCTTTCTAGCATTGCCGGTGCAGCTGTAACCAGTTTTAAGGTAGATGGTGCTACGCACGAATTCACTACCGTTCCTGGCGTCAAGGAAGATGTCGTTGACATCATGCTTAACCTCAAGGGTATCCGTTTCCGCGTATATGGTGACGACGCTCAGAATTTGCGCATCGTAAAGAAGGGCAAAGGCGCCATTACCGCTAAGGATATTCAGGTTAACGCTGACGTAGAAATCGTAAATCCAGACCACGTTATTGCAACGTTGGACGATGACAAATCTGAGTTCATTATGGACTTGGTTGTCGAAACTGGCCGCGGTTACCGCACAATTGACGAAGTTACTGCTAAGAAGCAGAGCGACCACATCGCTGTTGATGCTATCTTTAGCCCAGTACTTCGTGTACGTTACAAGGTTGAAAACACCCGTGTTGGTCAAATGACTGACCTCGACAAGTTGCTCATTACTGTTGAGACTGACGGTACTATCACACCTCGTGACGCATTCGAGGAAGCATCTGCTATCCTCGTAAACCAGTACACAGCACTTGCTGGCAAGACTACTGTTGAATCAGGCGAACAATTGGTTAGCAGCACTACAAGTGCGAACCAAGCTGGCGCTGATCACGGTGACGAACCAGCTGCGTTGAGCACTTCTATCGAAGACCTCAACCTGAGCGCACGTACTACAAACGCTCTCATCAACAACGACATCCACACTATCAAGGATTTGTTTAGTTTGAGCGACGCTGAGCTTCGCGACCTTAAGGGTTTCGGCAGCAAGGCACTTGATGAAGTTAAAGAAAAGCTAGCGGAGTTGGAGCTCTAAATATGCATCGACACGGATACAAAGGCCGAAAATTGCACCGCGAGCGCGACCAACGTGAAGCGCTAGTGAAGGGCTTGGCTGACTCACT
>CAZZHV010000042.1:0-9554 GCA_964654135.1 uncultured Candidatus Saccharibacteria bacterium | reverse complement strand
AACAGGTGCAAGGTTGCATAATCCACGCTGCGACAGCGTGACGTATATGCGACCTGCGGTGGGGACGCGAGGGATATTCTGTGGGCAATCCAGCCTATCACAATACTTCTTCCGTCCTCGCCGTGCACACCATGCTTTTTACAAGCATCCGAATGTATCGGGTATTTATAAAAATCATGGTGAGAGTGGGGCTATCGCAGAAGTGTAGAACTGTCCAGTTGGACAAACTTCAGGATAACCCCACGCTGTTTCACCTCAATTCAGGTCGTCGCGACTCGGTGTCAGATCTCGCCGGCGGCCTTGCGGGCTGCGGCTCGTTGGTTGATGTCACAGTTCCATAGGAACATGACAGAGAACCACACCACCATCACGAAAGACAGCATGCCGAAGATGTAGGAGCCGGTGAAGAAGCACGCGGTCATCAGCGCGGCCTGCATGAGGGACATGAACAGGTAAATCCGTCCGCCGTTGGCCAGGTGCGAGCCGTCCGCAGTCTTTTTGGTACCCGTCAGGCGTCCAGTCGCTGCCACTCCGCAGAGGGACACAAGAGCCGTGACGAAGTTCCAGTTCGAGTTGTAGTTGAGCACGTCGCCGAGCACAGCCATCGCGAAAGCCAGCGTCGGGAAGAACCACAACTTCTTGATCACGCCGGGGACGTAGGTGATGGGTCCAGGCCCGGGGGTCGGTCGATTCGTGTCGGGAGACACGGGCGTCAACTCCGATCTGAGTTGCAGAGAGTGAAAGAACAGCGTGCTTATCTTACAATCTTGGGGTTTACTGGTCAATCTTAGCGAGATCAATAACAGAGTGTGACGTTTTAAAGTAATCGGCGACAACATCAGCGTCAGTTGTCGTAATAAATGTTTGGTAGGGCTGTACGAAATGCGTAAGGGCCTGTCGGCGGGCGCCATCAAGCTCGCTGAAGACATCGTCGAGCAGCAAGAGCGGCTTTTCGTCCCTTACACGCTCCAGGAGCTGAAGCTCAAGTATTTTGAGTGCTAGAACGAGCGTACGTGTCTCACCGCGCGATGCAGCCTCCTGTACAGGATGTCCATCGATTAAGGCACCGAGATCGTCACGATGCGGGCCGTATACAGTAAAGCCACGAATAATGTCTAGGTCGGTACTCTGTTCGAGCTTGTGGAGCAAGGCAGTTTCGTAGGTGTCCGGCTTAAATTTGGAAATGTATTCGAGCGTGATTTTGTTTTCACGCGCCGCCAGAGAATCGTAAAGATCGGTAATATGCTCGTTAAACTGCTCGATAAGCTTGTAGCGTTCGCGGGCAATCTGGCCGCCAAGTTCACTTAAACGCAAGTTCCAGACGAATAATTGCTGCTGCAAGTTTGGCGGATTCTTCTTGAGCAAGGCATTGCGCTGGGCGAGTACTCGTTTGTAATGGCGGCGCACTGGTCCAAAGCCAGGTTCGGTCTGCTCGATAAGGTCGTCTAGGAAGGTGCGACGGAGGTCAGGCGAACCACTCAACAGCATAAGATGATTCGGTTCAAAGAGTACGGCTGGCAGCATGCGCGGCTGCGTAAGGCGCTGGAGGGCTTGGCCGTCAATTTCGTAAGCCTTTTTAAAGCCGTCTGAGCCTTGCAATTTGACGATACGGGTAGTGTTTGGGGTTTGGGCATCCAAACGCATCCAAGGGGCCTCAAATTGGACGAGCTCGGCATCCTTAGCTCGGTACGAACCCCCACGTGCGACCATGAGGACGGCTTCGAGTAAATTTGTCTTGCCGCTCGCATTCGGGCCAACAATAATCGTCACGCCCGGGTCGAGCGTGAACGTACGATCAGTGTACGACCGAAAGTGTTGCAACCGAATAGAGTTGATCATATCTGTTTAGTATAGCTTATGACTTGAGCGGCATGATGATGTGGATATAGTCATCGGCGCTTGGGTCGCGAATAACGATAGCTTCGAGTTTGCCGTTAAAGCAGAACGATACTTTTTCACCGTTTAATACCTGAAGTGCATCGAGTAGGTAACGGGAGTTAAGGGTAATTTCGCCTGTGCCTTCTACCTCAGCCTCTGCTTTAGCAGTGTTTTCACCAAGCTGTGAAGCAATGGAACGGATACTGAGTTCGTGTGAGACTTCGCTCACCTCAATGGTAATTGAGCCAGCTGACTCGCGAGCAAATAAGCTTGAAACTTTGGTAACGTTGAGTAAATCTGCGCGCTTAAGTGTAGCGGTCGTAGCAAAAGAACTGGGGATAAGGTTGCGGTATGGTGGATATTTGCCCTCAATGAGACGAGCAACCAGTTCTACGTCACCAACCTGGAAGAGCACCTGCTGTTCGTCATGGGTTACTTTTACGTCTTCATCCACATCACCAACAATGCGTAATAAGTCCTGCATGGCAGAGACTGGAACGAGCAGGGAAATGTTGTCGCTGTTTGGCATGACGGCTTTTTCGGCGAGGCGATAGCTATCTGTTGCAGCCATGTACAATATACCCTCATGGGTATGCATATATACCCCCGTCAAAACCGGACGAGCCTCATCATTTGATGCTGCCATGGTTACTTGCTGAAGGCTCTTTTTAAGAATTTGGCCAGGAATAGTAAAGCTCTGACCTTCGGTAATTGCTGGCATAACAGGGAACTCTTCGCTAGAAACGCCATTAATTACAGATTTGTACTGATCTGTTACGATGTGCAGCTTGTAGTCATCAAGATCTAATTCGATATTTCCAGCTGGCAGACTTCCAACAAAATCTTGCATCAGTCGGGCGGGAACGGTAATGGATCCTTCTTCGGAAACTTTTGCACCAATGTACTGAGTAATCGCAATATCCAAATTTGTTGCAGCAATGCTAACTCGATTGTTTACGGTTTTGATTAATACGTTTGCAAGAACTGGTAGTGTGCCGCGTGCATTGGCAACTCGGGCAACTGTACCAAGTGCTTTATTTAAATTCTCTTGTGTGACTTGTAGCTTCATAAAATTCTCCCTATGTCTTAACTATAGTAATAAGTAATTAGTTAAATATATTTAGTAGTATTAGTTATTAGTCCTGTGTATAACGTGGATAACTTGGTGTATAACAGATCTATCTTGCTCAAAAATGCTGTGGGTAACGTGAGGGATAATTTGTGTGTGAAATTGGGGACAATATGGGGATTACACACATGGGCCATTTGTTGACCTACTGAACCTGCGTACAAGTAGTCTCCGTTTTCACAACCCATGCCCACCCATTCCACGGGTTGTGCACAGGTTTTACGCATATAAGCGGTCCTTGATTTCCGAGATAGCAGCACGGATATCGGCATCGATACGTGATTCTTTTTCGATTTTTTCTACGGAGTGAATGGCCGTAGTGTGGTCTTTGCGACCGAGTTCGCGAGCAATTTTAGGGAAGCTGAGATGGAGTTCGCTGCGAAGCATGTACATTGCTACTTGGCGAGGTACCACGATATCTTTGTCTCGTTTTGGTCCTAATATGTCCTCTAATGGAATTTGAAAGTGGCGTGCTGTGCGCTCGATGATTTGTCGTGCGCTAATGTGCTTTGGCCTTGTTTGACTGGCTCCCAACAGAGATGACGCAACGGTTATATTAGGGGCTAGGCCACGCATTTCACAGAAAGCGAGGAGCTGGTTAAGTGCTCCTTCGAGCTCGCGAATGTTGGTCTGCACATTAGTCGCCAAATATTCAGTGACATCTGTTGTGAGTTCGATGCCATGGTTTTCGGCTTTGGTCTGCAGAATTGCGCATCGTGTCTCAAAGTCTGGTGTCTGCATATCAATGCTCATGCCCCAGACGAAGCGGGAGCGTAAACGTTCCTCGAGTGTTGGAATGTCCTTGGGCGGCTTGTCACTACTGATAATAATCTGTTTACTAGCCTGGTGTAGGGCGTTAAAAGTATGGAAGAATTCTTCTTGTACTTTTTCTTTACCAGCGATGAATTGAATGTCATCCACAATCAACACATCGGCGCCACGGTAGAAGTCGGCAAAATCGGTATTTTTTCTAAAACGAAGTGCATCGACAAATTCTTGTAGGAATTGTTCACTCGACACATACACGACGCGCGCATCTGGATTGCTGGCGAGTACGGCATTGCCGACTGCTTGCATAAGGTGCGTCTTGCCAATGCCAACACCTCCGTATAAGAAGAGGGGATTGTATTTGGTACCTGGCTGGGCAGCGATACCTTGGCAAGCGGCGTAGGCGAGCTCGTTACCAGAGCCAACAATGAAGTTCTCGAAAGTGTATTTTTCGTTTAATCCCTGTCGGTATCCGTGGGCGAGGGTATTTGGTTGAGCTTTTGCTGTAGTGACTTGACGAGTCGGCTTTTGGGCAGAGGGTGAAGGTCGCAAAACATTTGCCGGTTCATCTTCGGGTTTTTGGTGCGAGAGCGGTGAATGGATTTTGTATTCTACTTTTTGTGATTCGACGCCGTTCTTGCGAAGCGTGTCGGTAATTAGTTCATTATATTTGCGTTCCAGTTGCTGCTTAATAAATACATTAGGCACGCCAATGATTGCGCTTTCGTCGTCTAAGCGCAGTAGTGCAGTGTTTTTAAACCACGTGATGAAATTTCCCCTGGAAATGGAGACTTCAATTTCACCTAAGACTGCTTGCCATAAGGTGTCCTGTTGCATACCCTCTTCTCACATCCCCTCAAAGAATTGATTAACTGAATAACCTTAATATAGACCACTTTTCCAGACTTTTCCACACCTTTTCCTAAGATTTTTAAGTTAGGTAATACACAGAAACAAAATGCAAAAAGTTATCCCCAATTTTGCAACTCATCTGTAAAACTGTGGAAAATGCTTGGCTAAATGGGGAAAACTTGCTAATATTGGAGGGTAAATATTGTTATTTTCACTAAATAGCAAGCAAAATACACTAGCGAAAGGGACATAACTAGGTTACAACTGACAAATCCTTGTCTGTTAACTCTTTATGTTGTAAAGTAGAAGCACTATGCCAAAACGAACGTACCAACCAAAGAAGCGTCACCGCTCTCGCGTCCACGGCTTTATGAAGCGCATGGCTAGCAAAGCTGGTCGCGCTGTTATCAAGCGTCGTCGCAACAAGGGTCGCGCACGCTTGACCCACTAAGATTGGTTACCTCTAATTTCATTATTTAGTAAGTTAGTTGTAATTGAAAACATAAACGGGGGCTACCACACGCAATGATCAATCGAAAAAACCGATTTCATGGCCATGGTAGCCTCCGTTTTGTGTATCAGCACGGAAAAACCTCACGCAGTTCGTTTGGCTCTCTTAAATACATCCGTAACCCGCGCCGCAAAGATTACCGTATGGCAGTGGTAGTGAGCCGCAAGGTCAACAAGTCGGCAGTGGTCCGAAATCGTATTCGCCGACGTATATACGAGTACGCTCGTCAGTACGAACCACATTTTATTGAGCCATATGACATGGTCTATACGGTGTTTAGCGACAGCCTGGCGACCATGCCAGCCGACGAGCTGCGCGAACGGGTACGCGACCGGCTCGCAACCGCTGGGATTATTCCTGAAGATACTGCCGTTTCTCCAGGTACTCATGCTATAGTTAAATCTAAGGAGTAATATATTACCGATGTTTGAGACTTTAATCGTTCAACCAATTTTTAACTTATTGGTTTTTATTTACGCAATTTTACCGGGCCACAACTTTGGCCTTGCGCTTATCTTGTTTACGGTTGTTATTCGTATGCTGCTGTGGCCATTGGTCAAGAAGCAATTGCACCAGACAAAGGTGATGCGCAAAATTCAGCCGCAACTTAAAGAAGTTAAAAAAGCGGCTAAGGGCGATCGTCAAAAAGAATCGCTCATGACCATGGCGCTTTACAAAGAGCACGGGGTTAATCCGTTTAGCTCAATTGGCGTGTTGCTTTTGCAGTTGCCAATTTTGATTGGCCTCTACAGTGGCCTCAACAAGTTGATTCACGACCAAAGCCAGATCGTGCACTTTGCATATCCGTTCCTGCGGGATTTCTCATGGATGCAGCACATTGCGCAAAACATCAAAGCTTTCGATGTTAACTTATTCGGTATCGTTGACTTAAGCCGTAGTGCTTTGGGTCCAAAGGGCGTGTATTGGCCAGCTCTTATTATTGTAGCCGGCAGTGCCGTGATTCAGTTCTTCCAGAGCAAGCAACTTATTCCAAGCGATAAAGACGCTCGTAAGCTACGTGATATCCTCAAGGGTGCTGGCGATGGCAAGCAGGCTGATCAGTCAGAAGTTAATGCTGCTGTTAGCCGTACAACCATCTACTTCCTACCCGCAATGGTCTTCTTGTTTACTGTCAATATCGCATCTGCATTGAGCCTGTACTGGTTGGTTGGAGGCCTCGTAGCATTCATCCAACAGAGCATTATTTTGCGTGAAGACAAAGAAGAACTTGCCGAAATGGTAGACGGCAAACCTGCTGCATCTAAAAAAGCTGACAAAGCAATCGAAGCCGAGATTGTTAGCGAACCAAAACCAAAAACCTCTTCCAAGAATGGCAAGAAGGGTGGACAAAACCGTAAACGGAGGAAATAGTTAGTGGACGATGCAATAACGTATGCAAAGAAGTACCTCGAAGATATCCTATCGTTCTTTGGCCTCAACACCGAAGTACATGCAACGAGCGATGACGATGTCATTGAACTCGAAGTTCCGTCGACACATTTAAATGGCTTTTTGATCGGCCAGCATGGCGACACTATGCGTGCGCTGCAGTTCTTGGTAAGCAATGCGCTCAAGAATCAGGGCTATGAATATACGCGTGTTAATGTCGATGTTGCCGAATACAAGAAGCAACGCGCAGAGCGCTTGTCTCAAAAGGCAGAAGAGTGGGTGGCCGCCGTACGTGCCTCTAACGAGCCGTTGGAACTCAGGCCAATGAATGCGGTTGATCGTCGAGTTGTGCACAAGCTTGCCCAGGATATGGGCCTTGTAAGCGAATCGATTGGCGAAGGTCGCGATCGTCGCATCGTGCTCAAGCCAGCAACTGAATAATAGGACTATGTTCTAATAGAAAGAGCCGCAATTTTAGCGGCTCTTTCTAGTTGTCCAGGTCGTGAATTATTCGAAGCGGAGCGGGGACTTAATTTCGGTGTTTACCTCATTAAGCACATCTTTATAGACAGTGAGGGTTTCCTCGGCCATGGTTTTCCAAGAGTATTTCTTGAGTTGCTCGTATCCGTTTTTGATCAGTTGCTCGCGTAGTTTTGGACGAGTCAGAACCTCGTCTACTTTTTCGGCAATATCTTTTGGTCGCTTGGCATTAAAGTAATGAGCGGCATCACCGTATACCTCTGGCATGCAGCTGGCATTGCTTGAAACAACCGGTGCGCCATGCGCCATAGCCTCGAGTGGGGGAAGCCCGAAGCCTTCGCTTAATGACGCGAAGACATATGCTCGGCAATGTTCGTAGAGCCATTTGAGCTCGGCATCGCTTACAAAGCCAGGGCGAATGATATGTTCGTAAGACGGACGCTTCTTGGCCCATTCCATGAGTTCTACCATATGCTTCTCGTCTCGTTTGCCGGTTATAACGAGCTTGAGGTGTGGATGTTTTTCGCGCAAAATCTCGAAGCCTTCGATAAGTTTAGCGAGGTTTTTGTGTGGAAAAGCTGTGCCTACATACAAGATAAAGTCTTCACCAATGCCTTCGGGCTTTTTGGCGTGTACGGCCATGGCTGGCTCACTTGCTTCGTAGGTAACGGCGAGTTTTTTCTCGATAAACGGTTGTCGCTCAATGAATTCCTGAGCAACAGTCTTGGTAGGAACGATGATTTTGTCAGACTTTTTATGGCTCCACCATACGAGAAATGTGTAGAGACTCATTTTCATTTTGTAGAGCGGCAATGGGGTAGTGCCGCGACGCACGAAATTGTACATAGTAGTGTCGTGCGTTGTAGTTGCGATTTTACCGAAGTACAACAGCGGTTGTTGTGTCATGGTAAAGTGAACGAGATCGGGCTTTAGTCGGTAAAGTTGCAACGCAAATTTGAGCTGGTGCAGGGGATTAACCGAGAACTGTGGATAAGGACAGGCAACTGTCGTAAAGTTGGGCGCTTGCATTTTCCAGTCGTCGTCGGGCTGCACAAGGATGGTGTATTTGTGGAATGGATCAACGGTTTGTAGGTGTTGTACGAGTCGATCTGCGTAGCGGCCGGTTGTTGAGCGGCGGATGCGCGCATCGATTACGATATGGTGGGGTTCCGGTTTCATTGCTATAATTATATCTTGAAAATGCAGATAACTAAACGACTTCCATATTACGCCAGTTTATTCTTGTTGGCATACATGCCATTTCACGTTTTCTTGGCGCAATCACTGAGTCTATTAACTGGCGGTTTGGATATTTGGAAAGTCGCCAAAGACGTAATCTTGGCATTTGTGACACTGTTCGTAATTTGTTCTGTTTGGGCAAGTGGTAGGGCAACGCGGACATTCAAACTGTTGCTCGGTATTTCGGCTGCATATGGTGTGCTGCATATCTTGCTATGGGCGGTTCATCCTGATATTTATCGTCAAAGCGCATTTGTTGGCTTAACGTACAATTTGCGTTTGCCAGCATTTTTGATGCTTGGCTACGGTACCGCGTTACTACGACCTAATCTGTTAGAGCGACGAACAATTAGCAAGTTGGCCCTAGCCGTAGCAGCTGCTGTTGCAGTGCTTGGTGTTTTGCAATACTTCTTGCCTAAAGACATTCTGACGCACTTTGGTTACAGCGTAGAACGGGGAGTAAAGCCAAACTTCTTTATTGACGACAATCCGTTATTCCCACGTATTATGTCGACTTTGCGAGATCCAAACTCACTGGGCGCGTATCTGATCGTGCCGATTGCGATGGCAACAGCCTGGTTCCTGCGTTTGCAAAATGTTCGTAATCGGCTCGTATTCGGGGGATTTGTTGTATTGGCTATGGTTGCCGAGTTCTTGACCTTTTCGAGGAGCGCGCTTGCGGTAGCTTTGTTAACAATAGTGTTGGTTATGTGGTGGCAGTACCGTGAGATATCGCTGCGCTTTGCAAAGCGCTTCTGGCCCTTGCTTATCGTTTTGGTACTGCTCGTAGGTGTTCTGGGCTATACGCAGCGTCACAACAAACAGATTAGCGGTGCTGTTACGCATGCTACCGATCAGCAAAAGGGTGAATACGACTCCAATGACTACCACCTGATATTTATCAAACAGGGCTTGAGTGGTATTGTTCATAATCCGTTCGGTCATGGTCCCGGTACCGCTGGCTTGGCTTCTATCCAAAATCCTAACGGCAGTTTCCTGACCGAGAATTATTATATTCAGATTGGTTATGAGGTTGGCGTGCTGGGTCTTGCCTTGTTTGTTGCACTGAATGTTATTGTCTGGAAATTATTGTGGCAGAGTCGTAAATCGCTCTTGGCGATTGCATTGTTGGCTGCTGCAGTGTCGTATGTGGGTATGAACATGCTTTTGCACACTTGGAGCAATGAGGCAGTTGCGTGTCAGTGGTGGTTGCTAGCAGGTATGATGATCGCAGTAGGCGAATCGTACCCTAAGAAAACGCAGAAATAGGGCTTACTTCTGTTCGTCTATTGTTCGCTTTATGCGCTC
>CAZZHV010000041.1:0-9693 GCA_964654135.1 uncultured Candidatus Saccharibacteria bacterium | reverse complement strand
AATAGATAGAAATATTGTCTTATACCTTGACTTAACAGAGGTAATATAGTATTATTATATTCAATGAAGATGCGACTTCTGGGGGTCTCGTTCTTAAAGGGCGGGGCTTTTCTAATTTATTCGCTTTTTAAGCTGCTGCCAACTTCACATAAAGTTGTACTTATTAGTCGCCTCCAAAATTACTCTTCTGTCGACTTCCTGCAAATTCAAAAGGAAGCCGCCAAACTCGACCCTACCCTCAAGGTCGTCACCCTTAACCACAAAATGGATAGCAAGCTCAGGCACGTCTTTAGTATTTTGCGTGAAATGTATCACCTGGCTACGTCTGAAGCGTGTATTGTTGAGAGCTACGTTATTTCGGTAAGTATCCTCAAACACCGCAAGTCACTCGTCGTCGTTCAGATATGGCATGCACTTGGAGCAGTTAAGAAGTTTGGCCATATGGCTATCGGCAAGCCCGAAGGCAGCTCAGCTGAAGTTGCTCGCATTATGAAGATGCACAAAAACTATACCTATGTGGTTGCTGGCTCTGAGGCGACCGTTCCAACATACGCTGCAGCATTTAATATCGATGCAAATCGCATTAAGCCAATTGGCATGCCTCGTGTTGATTACCTCGTGGATAGCGAGCAGCAGCAGCGTAGCAGTACAGCAGTACGTAATTATTACAATTTGCCAGCAAATAAACCTGTTATCTTGTATGCGCCAACATTCCGTAAGCGTCACAAGGTTCCATACGAGACATTGGTCGAGGCTGTCGATCTCGATCGATACACACTCATCATCAAGCAACACTTACGTGATAAAACACAATTCACATCACCAAAAGATGGTGTTATTGTTGATCAGCATTTTTCAGTACTACAAGTGCTGCCAGTTGCGGATTACGTTATCACTGACTTCTCTGCAACGGTATTTGAGGCTGCGCTACTTCATAAACCACTCTTTTTCTGGCTCTTTGACGAAGAGCGCTACGTAAAAAAGCGTGGTCTAGCAATGGACTACGTCAACGAGTTACCTGGCATCAAGAGTAAAGACATTACGAATATCATGTCGTTGATTGGTACAGACAACACGAATACTCAACGTGTTAAGGAATTTGCCGACCGCTACGTCACCATCCAAGATGGCACAAGTACCAAGGCAATACTTAAGCTAGCAGGAGTTGTGTCATGAGAAAACTACTTATAGCCATCTCTAAACACTACCCATTTATGCGAGTGCTTCGCTACAACTACGTTCGTGTCCGTAACTATTTGCTATGGTCACGCACTGCTCGCCAGCCAATCGAAAAAAATACTGTCGTTTTTCAGGCTTACAGCGGCCGCTATGCCTGTTCTCCAAAGGCCATTTATGAATCAATGCTTAAAGACCCTGCGTGTGCACGCTATACCTTTATTTGGGTCGTTGCCGACAAAAAGGCCTACGGCTTTCTCGCAAAAAATCCGCGCACAACCATTGTTGAAATTCGTACTCGTGAATACTACGCCGCATATGCCCGCGCCGAGTATTGGATTGTAAACATTATGTTGCCTTTGCGCATTATTAAACGCAAAAACCAGGTGATGGTGCAATGTTGGCACGGTACCCCGCTCAAGCGTTTGCGCCAAGATATCGTTGAAGATACCAAAAATGTCATGAATTCTCGCCAAGACTTTATTCGCAAGAATCTGATCGACACCAAGCGATACGACTACCTTATTTCGCCGTCACGCTTTGCAACCGAGAAGTTTGTGAGTGCTTTTGGCATTCAGCGCATGCAAGATGAAGGTCGCGTTCTTGAAATTGGTTATCCACGCAACGATGCCCTGCATCAGCCAAGTGATAAGCTCATTAGCAAACTCAAGCGCGAGCTTAAGTTACCAAAAGATAAGAAAGTTGTACTGTACGCCCCTACTTGGCGAGATGATCAGCACGACTCATTGCAAGGTGGTTATACCCACAAGAATAAGCTCAACTTAGAAGCGTTGCAAAAAGCCATCGGTGACGAGTACATCCTCCTCTTCCGCGCACACTACTTTATAAGCAACCAGTTTGATTTCTCGAAATACAAAGGGTTCGTGTACGACGTTTCACACATAGATGACATTAATAGTCTCTACCTCGTAAGTGATGTGCTTATAACTGACTACTCGAGCGTTATGTTTGATTATGCCAACACTAACAAACCAATGATTTTCTTTATGTATGACCGGCAACATTACGAGGAAAATCTCAGAGGATTCTACATAGACATTGGAGAACTGCCGGGAGAGATAACAGCATCATCCGCCCGACTCGGACCCATCCTCAAAGATCTCAATGCCTATCAAAACAAATATAAAAAAGTTTATCTCGATTTCGCCAAACGCTACACCTATCTCGATGACGGCAAAGCCGCAAATCGTTTACAGACAATCATATTTAACAAACTTGAGCCCGAGCCAGAAGGCTCAGCCGCACGCAAAACCAGCACGCAACATATAACCAAACAAGGAGCACTGTCATGACGAAAATCAAATCACTCAAAAACTTTGCTATCTCCGATGCCTTTACTAAACAGATCAAATTCCGCAGTACCATTATAGGATCACGTGCAACCAAAAAAGGTTTGCGTATCTTTGGTGTGTGGCTACTTATTGATAACAAACGAAAGATCCACAAGTCCGGTGACCTCTGGACCTATGTGAAAGGTAACGTTTACAAGACATCACGTATTCGTGCACACGCTTGGTTCCCTATTTATTTCCGTCTGTTTACAGTAAGTATCCCGTACGCAGATCTTGAAGATAGCAATATTCACAACCGCATGTCTGCTGTTTTCCTCGACAAAGAGGGTAATGGCTTTGTGCGCCAAGTTTGGTTCTCATTCCTTCCTGGTATTCGTGGACGCGGCAAAGTTCGTGCCATGCGTGTATTGGAAGAAACTGGCAGCACCATCTATCTCCGTCAGTCAGTTGCCAACAAAGCATACATCACCCACCGACGTACAATTGATACCGATTACCGCAAGAATAACCGCAAAGTTACCTTTGCTTACTGGCTGTCTCTGCCGTTCCGCGGTCGTAATCTTATCTTGATTTACGAAAAAGAATCGATGAAATACGAAGAAAGCGCTGCCACACTCTACGAGGGTCTACTAAATCGTGGTTACAAGAATGTCTATTTTGTGATCGACCGCAAGAGCACACACGGCGCTAACATTGCGGAGAAATTCCAAGATAAGGTGCTCATTAAGCACACGCTCAAGCACTACCTATGTTTCTTTATTGCGCGTACCTTTATCGGCACCGAACGCCCGGCACACGCGCTCGATTTGCGCGTTGCAAACAAACACGCTGTTCGCAAAATTAGCAGCAAGCGCTTGCGCTATGTCTTTTTGCAACATGGCGTGATGTACATGATTTCACTAGCTTCAGCCGCTCGTGCCGATGCCCGCAAAGGCCAAGGTGGCACCCCGCCATTTACCCGTATTGTTACCAGCTCCGTTGCCGAAGCCGATCACTTTATCAATGACGGTAACTACGACCGCGAAGACCTCTACATTACTGGTCTGCCTAAGTTCGACCGCACGTTCCGCAACGACGATGCATCTCGCATTATGATCATGCCAACCTGGCGCCCATGGGAGTACAACTTGGTTCGTACGGCCCCAGCCAAGACTGGCTACTACAAAATGCTAACCAGCATCATGTCAGCTATTCCAACTGACCTTTTGTCAAAAGTACAAATTATGCCGCACCCACTCTTTTTGCGTGAGCTGCAGCAGTCCGACTTGGCGCAGTTTATCAAGCCGTTTAACTCGTACGATGAAGTTTTGCGCGATACAGATCTACTCATTACCGACTATTCATCTGTTTCATGTGATGCATTCTTCCGTGGCTCTAATGTTATCTTCTGGTGGAAAGATAAAGACCTCTGCATGGAACACTACGGTGGTCACTTGATGATCAACGAAGAAAACATCTTCGGTGACATTGCCTACAACGAAGATGACATTACAAAGATGGTTCGTGAACGCTACGGCAATGCGCAACCACAAGAACACATTGAGCGTTTTAATCACATCGTGAACTTCAAAGATGACCAAAACACCGAACGCGTTATTAAGTGTCTTATCAATGATGGACTACTCGACAAGCGCGTACCAGGCCGCAAGCGTACAACTGTTATGACCTATGGCACCTTCGACCGCTTGCAACACAGTCACGTAAATCTCCTTAAGCGAGCTCGTGCACTGGGAGATTACCTGATTGTCGGTCTTTCGACTAATACTTTTAGCGAAGAAAAAGGCAAAAAAACTAAGCAAGATTACAGTACCCGTAAGTTTATGCTCGAAGCATTGCGCGACGTTGACCTGGTTGTTCCAGAAGAAAACTGGGACCAAAAAGTGGACGACCTCAAAAAGCATCGTGTTGACCTCGTTGTTATGAGCGAAGAATGGAAAGACAGTCCTAAGATCAAAGCATTGCGCGACCAGCGCGTTCGCCTTGAGTTCCTAGAAAGAACTGCCGAGAAAACGAATGAGAAAAAAGTCGAGAGAACTGCACCTCAGTACAAACCTCGCGAGCAGAAGATCTCAAAGCGTCGACGTTCCAACGCCAAACAGCAGAAGCAAAAAACAAGTAGGGCAACCGCCTAGAAAGGAATGAGTATATGATTTTACAAGAACATCGCGAATACCGCCGCCAGCTCATTACCCTGTCTAAGCTGGAACTCAAAAAAGCCCACCACGGTTCAGTACTTGGTTGGCTCTGGACCTTCATCCAGCCGTCACTCCTGCTGTTTGTTTACTGGTTCGTACTGCATGCCGGTTTGCGTGCCGACAGCATGCCTGGCCACGTTTCACACCTTTCATGGCTCATGGTTGGGCTCATTACCTGGTTGTTTATGTCCGACTTGCTTAACCGCGGCACATCATCGATCCGTGCCTATAAATATCTCGTTACCAAGATGAAATTTCCCGTTTCAGTCATTCCGACGTTCGTGAGTATTTCACGCATCTACGTCCACCTTTTCCTAATGAGCGCTGTGCTTATCTATATCGGATTCTGGGGCGAAGGCTTTAGTATGGGCTGGATACAGTTGCCGCTCTATTTGTTCTTTATGTTCCTTTTCTTTACTGCATGGTCCCTGTTTGCGGCACCACTCGCAGTAATTAGTAAAGACTTCGAGAACGCAGTCAAAGCGATTGTCCGTATCCTTTTCTGGGTTTCGGGTGTGCTCTGGAATGTTCACTTTATGTCCATTGAATGGGTTAAAAGTGCGCTCATGTTCAACCCGGTTACTTTCTTCGTGGAAGGTTATCGCAACGCTATCCTTTACGACAAGTGGTTCTGGCAAGAGCCTAAGCAGCTGTACATTTTCCTTGGCGAATTCGCCCTCCTCTGTATTTTGGCAGTTATAACATATAAGCGTTCACGCAAAGAATTGGCGGACCTACTATGATAGACAAAAAACCTATGGCAATCGAGTTCAAAAACGTAACAAAGATTTACAAGCTTTACCCGTCTGATTTGCGTCGTATGCTTGGTTTGCTCTTTAGCTTTATCAAGCCACGCAAAAAGCTCGCCAACGATGACATTAGCTTTGTCATTGAACAAGGTGAGTCAGTTGCAATCTTGGGCCGTAACGGCGCAGGTAAATCAACTATGCTCAAACTGATCACTGGTGTTGCCTTTCAAACGAGCGGTGAGATTATCGTCAACGGACGCGTGAGCGCTTTATTAGAACTCACTGCGGGCTTTGAGCTTGACTGTACTGGTCGTGAGAATATCCACCTCAAGGGTAGCCTGATGGGTCTTGCCAAAAAGCAAGTTGTGTTGCTTGAGCAGACTATCATTAATTTTGCGGAGCTTGAGGAATACATCGACCAACCAGTTCGTACCTACTCGAGCGGTATGAAGGCTCGTCTTGGTTTCGCAATCAACGCTAACATTAACCCCGACATCTTAGTTATCGATGAGGCATTGAGCGTTGGTGACATGAAGTTCCAAGAAAAATGTCGTCAAAAGATTGAGCAAATTCGCAAGAAGGACCACGTTACTGTATTGCTGGTAACGCATTCACTCGATTCTGCTGAGAAGTTTTGTGAACGCGGGCTCGTGCTCAAAAACGGCCAGCTTGTGTGTGACGCACCGATCAAGCAGGCAATTAAAGAGTACAAGAAAGTCGCGTAAAACCGCTTCCCTACACTCCCCTCAAACATATAAAAAAGACCCGGGTCGAATAGTTGCCCCGGGTCCTTTTTTTGCCCTTACAATGAGTGTATATCTAGAGGTTTGAATCAGCTCTTTCGCAAGATACTGTCAAGCTTCAAGATGTCTTGATTTGTAGTTGCCGAAAATTCGAAATCTAGTCCGCTTTTCGTCTTTACTGTCATAATGGTGCCCTTTGTTTATGAGTTTTTGTTTGGTTTTTTGATGGTTTTTGTTTGTGATCACTAACACCCATAATTATACATAATTCTTATGCTTTTGTCAATGTAGTGCTAGTCTTTCACTTACCTTAATAGTAACGTTCTTATGCTTCCACATGCAACACACTTTTTGATATACTTTTAGACTTATCCACAAGTGTTGCTTTGCGTATATTGAGCCGTCATCTTAGAATACGGTTATGGAAATGTTACTCGCTCGGCATACTTATTCCCGTAACATTAAGATATATCCTGAGGATACAGCCTGGCTTAAAGAGGCTATCGTACGAGTTGAGCATGGTGAAGAAAGCGCGCGCTCGGTCGCTCGGTTAGCAGTTGCTGCCGGATATCTCTTGATAGGCACTACCGTTGCAAAGCAACGTCATTACCCGGTTACGGCACGCGTGCATCGCTATTACGACCTCAATGTTCGAGAGAATAAGCAATATGTCGAGGATGGCAAGAAAGCGGTACGCGCTGGTACTAATGCCGACATTGCACTTATGTGCGGGCTTTTTGGAGATATTAACGACGTTAGACAGCGAAACAATCGATGTAAGCCGATTACTGGTCTAGAGACCAGTAACTATGGCTGGGGCTTAGATATTCACAAAAGCTTCAGCCAACCGCTTTATGATTTTGAAGAGGCTCATGTTCGGCCACATGCTCGTTCGGAGCTTGTAAACGCCTGCATCACCACACCGCTTACCGGCTATATTGAATGCATTGAAGGCGACGACTCATTTAGCCGAGTTGACCATGAGATCGGCCAATATATAAGCGATCGAGTCCACCGCACTCGTCTTCGTATCCCGCTCAGTGGAGACATTGATCTTCCCTCGGACACCTTAGAGACTGACTACACTTCCATGTCTAGGACAGTTGTGGCGGGATAGGCGTAATACCTGTTAGGCCTGCTTCATCTGCGAGTACTTTTCGTAGTTGCGCAACTTGCCTCTCTTCTTCAAGCAGACCATAGGTAAAGTCCGGATACCCTGGGTATGTAGCAACGCCTTCATGGCTAGTCATAATCTGATGCGTAATCGTATGTTGCATCAATGCCCCATGAATTGACGTGATCATATCGGCGAGATCAAAACAGAAGACTGAGCGATTATTAAATCCTTTTTCTTTGCTGTAACGATGCGGAGCATAACCGCCTCCGCATCTCTTTTTGATCGGACACGCTTGGCATTCATCAGCAAGCACTGTCGTGCCAAGCTGCTTAGCGCGTTTTGCCATATACGCGCTAGCCTCTTGTATGCTGTGCTGGCGTACATTTTTGCCAATTTTGGAAACACGACCAGGCGTCGATTTGAGCGTGTCCACAAGCTCGTATGAGCCGTCGGTTTCGACAACTACGAGACCCGGTCCGCCCTCTCCGCCAATACTCTCCACATTGCTGCGGCCATTGCTGAGTAGATGAATTATTGAATCAAACGTTCGGATACGAAGCGGCAGTGTCATTTGGGGAAACCACTCGCTGAAAACGGCCTTCATCCATTCTGCATACGGACGATGGGCCCTGCCCTCCAAAGAATCAAGTCCTTGAGGAGGATCCTGCCAATTACCGTGCGGTAATAAGAAATCAATTGCCGGTGGGCTTAGACCCTTGAGATAGTAGTACACTTCCTGAGGGTCGGTATTGATGTCAATGACGCTCAAGATCCCATGGAACAAGTGGCTGTACCGCACATCATCCGTCATGCGTCGGATGCCAGCAACCGTCTCATCGTGCGTTTCCTTGCCGGCATGATTGAGCCGATGTTTATTTGCCTCGGGCGGGCCATCAAGACTGACGCCAAGACCAACCCTATGCTTGCGAAAAACTTTCAAATATTCATCTGTTAGCAGCGTACCATTGGTCTGCATCGCAAACTGGAGCACGGTCTTTGGTCCTACAGCTTGACGCAAATTGCTAACGGTACGTGCGTAGAAATCAGGCGAAGCCAACAGAGGTTCGCCGCCGTGAAATGTAACCTGAAAACTAAGCGGATTAGTCTCGTGAAGATATTCCGCAAGGCGCTCACCAAATGTGTCTACCGTCTCGTCGGACATAATCTTTGGCTGGTCACGCCAGCTGTCGTCGCCAAGGTTATAGACATAACAATAGTCGCAATCAAGGTTACATCGGCTATGGACCTTGAGGATTGCTTCGTTTACCTGCGGCAACATCGGTGGTTCATCTTCTGGAAAAAACTGCTTGTCGAGAGAGGATTCTGTCATACAATAACTATATAGCATGCTGCTTATGCTATACGCGTAAAAGTAACAAAGGGAGTGGGCTACATGTCTTTTAATACGTTGCAAGGCGAACAAGTCGATATATTTAGTTTTACTGACAGCGCTGAAGAAGAGGCCTTACTCGCACTATCAGTCGGCGACATGGTCCTAGAACCTCTAGTGGATGTCGACCTTGGCTCAGTTGTTGGCAATTTAGTGCCACCACAAGGTGATAATGCGCCTACGGCAGCATTCAATAGTCGCCAGAGCCAGCTGCAAGCTGCGTTCCAGAGCTTCGTTCCTCAGCTATAACTTACTAAAACGAGTAGTCATTACGTGGCGTATTTCGGTATGCCACGTTTCTTTTTATTATGAATTCAGAATACACAGGTCTTACATACGATTCCATTGAGACCGTACAGGTCCAAACGCTTATTTCGGAAATAGCTCTTACACACGCCGTCGACTATGAATCATCGGCTATTATCCCCTATACGCAATTGCATAGGCCAACACAGCAAGAGCTAAAACCATTTCTTGCGACAGACAGCACGCCAACGAGCGGCTTAATTGAATTAGTGCGGCCAACAGCTCAACTCCTAGAGCACATTGCACAAAAAACGCAACGACTTGCACCAACTATTTGTGAGCCGAACCAGCCTACTACGACGTGCAACGCCGAGAACCGTAATCTGCGGCCGGGCTTACATATTGACAGCAAAGAAAACCGACCGATTAGCACACGTATGCAAAGCGAGCGTCGTATTGGCTTTAATAGAGGTCCCGGAGCACGATTTTTACTACTTGGCTCTGTCAACGTCTTTGACATTGCCGAATGCATGGCTTTACCGCCAGGGCATGCACCCAATACAGGGGATATCAGGGAGTATGCGTCCCTCTCGCTTGCTGGTGAAGTCCCGCCGTTACACTGCCTTTGGCTGCTACTTAAGCCCGGTATGGCATATATTGCACCGACTGAGAACGTTATTCATGACGGTTCAACCTTAGGTAGCCGGCTAGGATCTACGATTGATTTTTGGATCGGAGGGCCTAAAGAACGCGGTGAGCTCGGT
>CAZZHV010000040.1:0-9770 GCA_964654135.1 uncultured Candidatus Saccharibacteria bacterium | reverse complement strand
TGCACCGCGAGCGCGACCAACGTGAAGCGCTAGTGAAGGGCTTGGCTGACTCACTTATTAAGTATGAGTCAATCGAGACTACTCTTCCTAAGGCCAAAGAAGTGGTGCCTTTTGTAGAAAAATTAATCACCAAGGCAAAGAAGGGTGATCTTCACAACCGCCGTCAGGTTATCAGCAGTCTTCAGACTGTTGCATCTGCACACAAGCTAGTTGATGAAATCGCTCCTAAGCTGAAGGGTCGTGTAAGTGGCCACTTGCGTATCGAGCGAACTCGCTTGCGCCGCGGTGACAACGCACAGCTTGCTCGTGTAAGCTTTGTTGACGACCTCGCAGTTGCTCCTGTAGCTGTTTCAGCTGCCGAAGTGAAGCCTAAAGCTGTGGCTAAGAAGCCAGCAGCTAAAAAGGTCGAGAAGGAGAGCAAATAATGAAGACTTATAGCGCAAAGCCAAGCGATGTAACTCGCACTTGGTACGTTGTAGATGCTTCTGAAGCAACTCTCGGCCGTGTAGCTACCAAAGTTGCTACCCTCCTTACTGGTAAGGGTAAGCCAACTTTCACTAAGCACATCGACACTGGTGACTACGTAGTAGTTATCAACGCCAAGGACATTGTTGTCACTGGCAACAAAATGGAAGATAAGATGTACTACCGTCACAGCCACTTCCCAGGTGGTTTGAAGGAAGCAAGTCTTAAGGAGAAGATGGTAAAGGATCCTACCTTTGCTCTTCACCACGCCGTTCGCGGTATGCTTCCTGTTAACAAGCTTCGCGATGCTCGTCTTGACCGTCTCAAAATCTACGCAGATGCTGAACACAAGCACGAAGCTCAGAAGCCTGTTGTCATTTCAGTAAAGGAAGGTAAGTAGTCATGGCTGCACACACCTATTTCTACGCACTTGGCCGCCGCAAGGCTGCAACTGCTCGCGTACGCCTCCAAGGCGGCAAGGGCAACATTGTCGTTAACGGCAAGCCTGCAGCTGAGTACTTCGCTGAAAGTAAGCTTTTGCTTAACGAACTCAACCAACCATTTGTTGCCCTCCAACAGGAAAACAAGTACGACATTTCTGTAGTTGTTACTGGTGGTGGTCACGCTGGCCAGGTTGACGCTATCCGTTTGGGTATCGCCAAAGCACTTGCTACTATGAACGAAGACCTCAAGGCAACCTTGAAGCGCGCTGACTTGCTTAGCCGCGACCCACGTGAACGCGAACGCAAGAAGTTCGGTCTCAAGGGCGCTCGCAAGCAACGCCAGTTCACCAAGCGTTAGTTACGCGAACAAAAAACAAAAATCCGCTCATCATTGGGCGGTTTTTTGTTTATACTAGAAATATCCTATGTCCTACGAAATTCCGTCGCAACAGCCTGATCTACTACTCGATTATTACGAACGTCACTTTTTACGTGCTCTGGGCAACCACGCATGTTCTGACTATGGTTTTGTAGAACCTGACTCAGACACCGAACACGTTTTAAAACTTTACGAGCCAAGTGCCGAAAATGTAGCTATAACTGATAGTTTTGTAAGGCCACCTGACGCAACAGTGGCTGACCAACTTGGTTTGCTGGCTTCTCGTGCAAGAATTTGGGGTGATGTAGCATCTCGGGAAATTGCTGCTCGGGAAATTTTTAGTGTTGCCGACAGACGTGGGCCTGATTCTGAAGTAAGTGACGAGACTATTATCTCGACATTAGTAGTGGCTGGCCGTCCAGATATCGCACATTTAAAACTAAAGGCTTATCAGGATAGATTAGGTGAAAGCTACAGGTATCTTCTTTTTGACGTTGGCGAAGGCTACTGCAAGACTGCGAAGTCCAAAAGAGACTTAAACGGAGTGCCTGGTATTATTGATGAACTCAAAATAGATGATCCTAAGTCTAAAAAAATTGTAACCCACAGATGGGGAATTTTTAAGACAACACAAACGCATACTGATACAACCAAAAAAAGACTTCATAAAGATCTGCAGGCGCACCTTAACGGTGCACACTACAGAATTGAGCATCCGGAGTTCTTTGAATATAACACTATACGAGCGGACGAAGACCCTTATCCGTACGCTACGGCATACTATGAGGGTGGTTTGTCGGCGGCGTTTGAGCTACATGAATATAACAATAGGCGTTCCAAAGATAAAAGCGCTTCCTGGGCTTATCGCTCAATTGTTGGCGACCTTGCTAGATCCGGCGAACTATCTCTCGCTCATAAACTTGCAAACGAGGGGCTGATAAGAGTTGCACAGGAGCATGAAGATGGAGTCGTGCCGGCAACTATCCATTACGACATAATTCGATATGTGATTAACGGGTATGCAGGCGCGCATGATCTTGAGCGTGCACACCAAATAACCACCACAATCCCAAGTTACGAAAAGCGTGATGTTCGAGTTAGCGCTCGTCGAATGATTGCCAAAGAGTATGTGCATGGTTATGCGGCTGAGCTGCAACCTGGCGATACTATGCCGGATCATTGTCTGGAGACAGCTATAGAGTACGTAAAACAGTATGTCCCTCACGAGGGCGAACGCGATGCTACATTTGGGTGGATGATGGACGCTCTTGCACCGTACGGTCAGGTAGACGCCATCAAACGCATAGCAGCACAACTGCCGCCACTGCGCTCTACACCTTACGAACACGGCAGATGGCCGCTTTTTGCAGCCTATGTAGCAAACAAAGACTATGCGGCATGTACTGAGTACCTGGATTACTGGCCAAGCAAGCATTTGACCGTTGATGCTTTGACCTCGGTAATACAAGAAAAGCGACGACGTAAGGCACTCGGGTAAGTGCTATGAAGGCACACAAAGAATTATTGCGTGATCCACTGGCCTATGCCGAATCGATAGGCAAAGTCGATAGGCACCAAACGCTTGACGCTCTGAGCGACGAGGGGAGGGACACTATTATTCGGGTGGCTGTTGCGCCATTTAGTACTGTTCCTATGCGAACATTTGGCTATGTTGCTGCAGCGCGACATATGCAGAGGACATATATGCCCCATGCTCAATTGCAGGTTGTGCTGCCTTATAACACTCTGCAATCAGTCAATAAGACGCCGGGTCATCTTGTAGATCAGGCTGCGTACAAGTTCGAAAAGGAACTCTTCTTCGTGCCGCCACCTGCATATACAACAAGTGATATGGCTGTTGTAACGGACAAGCGGGAGCCTCCTTTTGTGCACGTTAATCGACTGCTGCTTGTTCTTAGGGGCATGAAGGACGAAGAGAAGCTGAGGCAACAGGCTGCACGCAGAGGTGCTTCGCATGCAGACTATGTTGCAGGCCATATTGCATTACATGATGTGGTCGATAGCGTCGAGCCGTATGGCCATTCTGATGGCGTGAAACTGTCTTCGTCGCAACGCATTATAAGTGTTGGTTCTCAGAGTGAGCGTCCATTTTATAATGCGCGTATGGCCGCTCGACATAGAGGCAATCTGAGCAAATGGGGTACTGATATGTGCGAGGCGACCGGACAAATCTTTACACGTCATACGCTGCCACCATACCTGCCGCGCCGTCAGCCTAGTGAAGGGCCGTCATTATTTGATCCTATTGGTGTCGATTTTGATGCCTTCAAAGAGCCAATTATGCAAGATGATCACGCACGTCGTTACGACCCAGTTGCCCGTGATATCGCTCACTTATATGACTACATGCGCATGTCGTACGACTCATATAGTGATTCAGCGCTTGCTGAATAGTATATTCTGATATGCTGTCTACATGTATATCCC
This sequence comes from uncultured Candidatus Saccharibacteria bacterium, assembly GCA_964654135.1. Classification (GTDB taxonomy): domain Bacteria; phylum Patescibacteriota; class Saccharimonadia; order Saccharimonadales; family UBA4665; genus CAMLQK01. The sequence goes on along the minus strand of CAZZHV010000040.1, from coordinate 6,035 downwards.
AGAATCACACCCTCACATTGGCATTGAAGTTATACCAACAGACGATCTTGATGAACGTATGGCTTATGAAGTGGCCCTTGAGATTAGCAGTTTTATGCGCGACACTGTACAACATTATTATACCGAGGATCTAGGACTGACACGGATCGATCCAGATCCAGAACCTGCCACAGAAGAAGATATCGAGTGGCGTATGCAACGTCTTAAGTCTGCGGCTGAAGACAATCGTGAATACATGGTAGCACGATATATTTCAGGTGAACGTGCAAGCGATCCAAGAACTGCTATTGCGGGATTATTGGCAACAAAATTACATTACGCTGAATCCGTGGATGACCAGGATGCCATAGAAGTGATGGAATGGGATGTCGTAAAACCTGAACGAGGAAGTGGTGTTCACAAAGGACTTGGCGGAGTTATGCTAAGACACAAGTTTAAGGATGTTGACGATAGTTTGCAGGTTACGTTGGGTGTTGCGGATGTAAATGTAACTGCTCGCAAAATTTATGACCATTATGGTTTCACTCAGTGCGGTGAGACAAAAGAGTTTGGCATATTTGATGTACGACATATTCCTATGTCCGTGGATGCGGCAGTGCTCAAACGTAATTTAGAGGTATAGAGCTAGACTAGAGTTGCGCTATTGTTGTATTTCGGCGCATAGCCGCGGCGATAGCTCTGGTGTAGGCAATTCGAGCTTCAGGCTCAAGTTTATCTAACGCATCTTTGTCGTATTTGTTTCGAGGAAAGTCACGATCGTACGAATAAAAACGATCGGTGCCATCTGGATTCTTGGCACTGCGTGTATCCAGACAAACAGACGTATCTATCTGTTCTGCTGGAACGCCTGCCTCTCGCAACTGTCGTATATTAGTGGCGATAATGTCATATATTTCGACTTCGCCATCCATGTGGGTTATGGGTTTTGACGAGCGAATATCGTCAAGCGTATAGTTGTCACGAGCATTTGTTGGACTATAATTATCACGAATCGAAGGGCCTAGGGCTACAAAAATTTCGTTAGGCTCTACACCACAGTTGTCGAGCAGTTCGACGGCGCGCCTAAGTGTTTGCTTGCTCGTGCCCATGCCACCAGCGTGAGCGATGGAAAGCGCTTTATTGGGCGCATAGAGAACTGCAGGGATACAATCGGCGGTCTGAATAGTTATAGGCACGTCTTTGTGATTAGTAAAGAATATGTCACAGCCGCCAGGCAACGTTGCCTTTTGCTGCTCAGCGGCAAACGCGTTCCGGTCGTCGACGAACATGCCGCGATTTGTCTGTAAAAGTCCACGAGTTCGCACAAGATTAACCGCCGTTGCACCAATTGCATCACACGCACCTGCAAGGACGACATACGTCTCATTGTCGTCAATCCATGTCTCATCGTCGAAAGGATTATCTGGTCGAGACATTGCGTTTGGCAAGCTGGCGTCGAACCAGCCATGCGTGTTCAGCCCGGCATCAAGTAATAGCTCACTTTGTATAACACGTAATCCGCTTGCTGCTTCTAACTCAACCACGTACAACCCCTTTGCGATTTATTGATACTATGATACGCTGAGCACAATGAAATTAGCAATGCAAACAACAGCGTACGCTTACTGGTTTACCGGCACCTCCCGTGACGGTTTGTTCCGTATGTTTGCATAAATATACTCCATCAAAAATATAGAAGAGACCGCCACGACAGCGGTCTTTTTTAAATTTCAAATTACAAGGAGAACATAGTATGTTCGGAGAAGCATTTACAATTAACCCCGATGATATAGAAAACGCAGGCACCCGTGGCCGCATTCAACGGATCGCGGCTGATACGTTGCGAGCGGCTGGTGTTCATTTCGGCGAAGACGACCGGCCACCATTCGACATATTAGCTACGATGCCCGATATTGAGGGTGCAGACGATGCCAAAGTACACATGATAGCGGCAATCGCTGGCATCGAGGCACCGCTAGCCGACTAAATAAGGTATAATAAGAAGTAATATGAGTAAACCAGTCATCCTAACCGGCCTCCGAGCCAACAACGACCTCACCATCGGAAACTACTTTGGTGCCATTTTGCCAATGATCGACATGGCTACCACTAAAGCAAACGAATACCAAATTAACATGTTTGTGCCCGATCTACACAGCTTTACGACGCCTATCGATCATCGTGCGCTTCAAGAAGGCGTTATGCAAAACTTGCGTGTTTTCGTGGCCGCTGGCTTACCGCTTAACAACCACGATATCCATATCTATCGCCAAAGTTACATTCCAGCGCACTCTGAGCTAACATGGATACTCGACTGCTTTACTGGTATGGGCGAAATGGGCCGTATGACTCAGTTCAAAGACAAGTCCGGCAAGCTCAGTGAAGATCGTATCTCTGTTGGTCTATTCAACTATCCAGTGCTTATGGCTGCTGATATTCTTTTGTATGGAGCCGATTATGTGCCAGTTGGCGAAGATCAGACGCAGCATTTGGAGTTTACTCGCGATATCGCCGAGCGCCTTAACCGTCAGTTTGAAACCGAATTTGCAGACGGTCTCTTTACCGTGCCAAAGGCAGTAAAGGAGCAGCACGCCTTTTTCGGCAAGGACCAAGGACTTCGCATTAAAGACCTTGTTGATCCAACCAAGAAGATGAGCAAATCAGACGAAACAGGTAAGGGCGTCATTTTCCTAAGTGATACGCCAGAAGCTGCTGGCAAGAAAATTATGGGCGCCACAACAGATTCACTAGCGAACATCAAATACGACAAAGCCAATCAGCCGGGTATTGCTAATCTTCTCGATATTTTGGCACTGCTTTCTAACCGTCCACTCCAGGAAGTTATTGCTGACTGGGAAGGTAAAGAACGCTACGGCGATCTTAAGACAGCTGTGGCTGAGTCTGTAAAGCAGTTCCTGACAGTGTTTCAGCAGAACCTTCGTGAAATTAAAGATCAGGATATTCTTGCTAAGCTCGAGCAATCCGAAGATGTCATGCGTGAACAAGCGGGCACTACACTATTGCGCGCCCAGCAGGCTGTTGGCCTAAGGAGTCTTTCGTAATGTTGCGCGATGAAGCCAGCGGCTCACCAGCATTGCATGCAGTTCTCGAGCAATTTGACATGGGCGACGAAGGACTTTTGAGTGTCAAAAAATTCCAGGCGCTGAGTCCAGAAAGCTTTGTTTGGCTACTCGAATGCACCGACTATATGTACTACTTGTACGCTGGCGACTTCGTTGAGAGCCTAGAGCAAATCACTGATAGTATCCGTTTGGCAAGCGATGGCATGCCTGGCGAACTCGTGCGTGTTATTACGCCGATTCCTTTCGAGGAAATGTCACCCGTAACCGCCAACACTGTTTACGAAAAGCCAGATGACTACGACGAAAAGATCGCTCACTATGCAGCGGAATCTGGCTACGACTTCGTATTCCTATTTCGCACCGAACAACTTTCTGAGGATTATGAACATGCATTCTAACAACCATTTTACTGTCGACGAAGAACAAGTCAAACAACGGCTTGATGTCTTTGTTGCAAGCCACATGCCTCGCTTGAGCCGAGCATTTATTTCAAAGCTAGCTGACCAAGGCAAAATTACCGTCCGAGACAAGGCGGTTAAGGCCGGCTACAAAGTTCGTATCGATGAAGTAGTTGTCGTCGATTATGACGAAGCCGAGCTCGACAATATACCCGATATCGATTTACCAGTGCTTTACGAAGACGATGATTGCATTGTGCTCAACAAGCCAGCTGGTGTTCTAACGCATGCACAGGGCACATTGAGCAACGAAGCGACAGTCGCAACGTTCTTACGCGACAAACTTAAAGATCTCGAGGGCGCACGCGGCGGCATCGTACATCGACTAGACCGCGCTACGAGCGGTGTTATTATTTGTGCTAAAAACCAGGAAGCACTAAGTTTCTTGCAAAAGCAGTTCTCACAGCGCAAAGCCAAAAAGACGTACATTGCAATTGTGGCTGGCAAACCAAAACTCGAAGAAGCAGTTATTGACATGCCTATCGAGCGCAATCCTAAGGCGCCTGCAACTTTCCGCGTAGGTCCAAACGGTAAGCCTTCGGTAACGCACTATAAGGTAATCCAGAGCAGTGACAAGTATAGTCTCGTTGAACTCAAGCCAACTACGGGGCGAACCCATCAGCTGCGCGTGCATCTCGCTGAGCAGGACATGCCCATTATTGGTGATCCACTCTATGGTGCTGGTAAGTTTGGCGACCGTCTATATCTACACGCTCTCGAGCTAGAGATTACAACGCCAAACCGTGAGCGTAAGACGTTTACTGCGCCATTGCCGAGTGAATTTACCGATTTCATGGAGCAATAGCATATGTTAGAGGGTCTTGTCGTACATCCGCATACTGCAAAGTTGCTGGACGCCTTTACTGCGCAACCGGCACATGCAACATTGCTTTTGGGTGCTGCTGGCATGGGCAAGGGTACGATAGCGCTTCGTGCAAGCAGCCACTTCTTGACTACAACACCCGAAAAACTTATAAATACTGCCGGGTTCCGACATATTACACCCGACGAAAAACGTACTATTTCTATTGAATCTATTCGTAACCTTCAACAGTTTGTTCGACTGCGCACCACTGGTAAGGCGGCTGTACGTCGAGTTATCCTGGTAGAAAACGCCGAGCGCATGACAACCGAAGCTCAAAATGCTTTCCTAAAGCTTCTCGAAGAACCGCCCGCCGACACCGTTATTATATTAACGGCGAGCACTGTCCAGGGCATGTTGCCCACAATTCGCTCCCGAGTGCAAACGCTAACCATTACGGCTCCTCAAAAGGAGGCGCTCATTGCATACTTCAAAGATAAGCCGACTGCACATGTTACACAGGCATATTTTTTGAGTGGCGGTTTGCCAGGTCTTATGTCGGCATTGCTAGACGGCGATACGTCACACCCACTTGTCGAGAGTGTTGCAGAGGCAAAACAGCTTCTACAACTTCCAATTTTTGAGCGCCTAGCGCGCATAGAAGCCCTTGCTAAGCAGAAAGATATGGCTATAACGCTCTGTGAAGCTTTAGCTCGCATAGCGCAAGCTGGTCTCGAACAGGCTGCCGATAAGGGCGACCAGAAACGCCTTAAGCAATGGCACAAGATAGTATCAGAATCTTATAAGGCGCGTCTCAGTTTTGAACAGAATGCAAATACAAAACTGATATTAACCAATTTATTATTGCAGTTTTAGTGATGGTGTTTGCTATAATAAGTACCAGTTATGTTTGAGCTGGTCATTGTTGCAGCCTTCGGGCTTTTTGCATTCCACAACACGAAAGTTCACGACGACGAATTCGCAGCCGGCTCTCGTAAGATCGGTGATCGTCTGGGTAAGCTTTGGGACATTGCGCATCAAGGTATGCGTGAGAACCGTTTTCTGCGTGCCGAAAAAGCTTTACTTACTATTCTAAAGATTGACGAACGCAACGCGGCGGCATATAACCGTCTTGGCATTCTCTATGCTAAGCAAAAAGAGTACCGGGACGCTATTGATTGTTTCGAAATTGCCTCTAGTATCGAAGCAACGCCTTCTAGCTTGCACAACCTCGGCCTTATCTATTACGAAACCGAAAACTACGAGAAAGCCGCTATCGCTTTTGAACAGGCCCTTAAGCTTGAAAGCAACTTGGCAGCTCGTCACGTTGCCTACGCAAAAGTTCAAGAGAAGCTTGGCAACGAGAAGCTTATGTTCCAATCTCTCGAAAAAGCAGCAGATATGGAGCCAAACAAAGAGACATATACATTGCTTCACAAAGCATATCTCGACCGGGGCATGGACTCTCAAGCTGATATGATTGAGCAAAAACTCAAGAAAATGATCGTTCCAGACGGCAAGCCAAAGCGCATGATGCGCCCACGTCGCTCATCCGTCCAGTAGTACATTTAACGTACAACTTAGTATTGCCTAAACAATCACTTTTTGATATAGTTACATCTGTTAGCTTGCATATTGCCACCTTAGCTCAGTTGGTTAGAGCATCGGTTTTGTAAACCGAGGGTCGTCGGTTCGAATCCGACAGGTGGCTCC
>CAZZHV010000039.1:0-10201 GCA_964654135.1 uncultured Candidatus Saccharibacteria bacterium | reverse complement strand
CTAAATGCTACCAAGAAAAAAGCCCCAGCTAAAGCTGAGACTCTTTTCTTGGTGATCTCGCGGAGAATCGAACTCCGATTGCCGGGATGAAAACCCGGTGTCCTAACCGTTAGACGACGAGACCATTTCCTGTTCGGCAATGCCGACAACTGCTCTATTCTAACACATCTTTTTGAAAAAGAAAATCCCCTGTCTCTCGATAGGGGATTTTCTAGAGCGGTCAGTCATGATCGTTACTCATAGATTAGCATAAGGTGTGTAGAATTACTACGTTTATCCACAGCTTTGTTGTAAAAACGCCGACTTTACGTGACGTCAGACACTGCTCAACTTTTAGTATTAGCCTATAGTAGATACCCATGCGCTGCTGATCACATTTTGATCGCCTAGACTTTAGCTTCGGGTGCAAGTAACCCTTTGGTCTTCGCAAAGGTAAAGCCAAAGGTGCTTCCCTTGCCTTCTTGGCTCTTAAAGATAATTGCACCGCCTTGCGCGATAACAACCTTCTTAGCCATAAACAAGCCGAGGCCTGTGCCGTCTGGGCGAGCACGCTTTGCGTTGTCGGCGCGGTAAAACTTAGAGAACAGGTGGTGCTGCTCGGTCTTTGGTACACCAATACCGTCATCAACAACTGTTAGTTCGATAGCCTGCGGCTTGTCTACGAGATTAATCGTAATATGCCCGCCGCTCGGCGTGTAATAAATGGCATTGTCGACAAAGTTCATAATAACCTGGCGGGTCTTGGTCTCATCGAGCATAAGACTCGGGAAATGTTCTGGCTTGTGGTATGTAAGCTCAAGGTTGCGGCCCTTAGCGGTCTCTACAAGCTGCTTTACTTCCTCGGAAACAATATTCGCAAGGTTAGTTGGCACTGGCTCAATCACAAACTTACCAGTACGCAAACGCGATACGTTGAGCAAGTCAGATATGAGGTAAACCATACGCTGGGCGCTAATAAACGATTGGTTGAGCAGCTTCTTCTGAAGCGGAGTCAGCGGACCGGCATCGCCATCAATAACCATACTCACGTAGCCCTTAACGCTCGTTAGCGGTGTGCGCAGCTGGTGTGACGCCATACTAATAAAGTCGTCCTTGGTCTCATCAAGCTGTCGCAACTTTTCGTTAGTGCGACGTAACTTATGCGTGGCATCTTCGATCTTCTGCTGCAGGGTCAGGTTGAATTGTTCAATCTCTTTAAAGCGTAATGCATTTTGAATAGCAATCACGAGCTCATTGGCAACGGTCTCAATGACATTAATATCTTGGCTATTGTACGAGTTGCCGCTTTTCTTGCTACCAATAAGCAAGTATCCAATTTGCGTCTCCTTAGAGAATCCTCCCAAATGGGCAATCATTGCAATGTCAGTATCATGCATAACATGGCGCAGTTCGTGGTCGGTCGTAGGGAGATAATCAGCAACAATAACTGGCATACGCATTTTCATAATGGCATTATCATGGTGGAGCAACTGCGTACGTTGTTTAGTAGTAAATTTTGATCCAGTTCCATTTAGAAGTGTGTCGCGAGAGCCGTCATGCGTCAGCACAACAACCACATAATCTGACTTGAGCGTGTCGGCAATGAGCTTTGTTGTCGTGCTCAATAGCTCCTCAAGCTCAACGGTTGCCACAAGCAACTGGTTAAAATCGTTGAAGAACACTTGGACATCGTAGGCGTCACGATAAAATATCCTGTTCGTAAAACGATTCAATGCATCTTTGACGTACGGGAAAAGCAAAGCCGCGAGCGCAGTTGTAAGTACCAGGATAATTTCGGTGCCAAGCGTAAACTTGACGTCAAGCAATGTCTGCGCCAGTCCAAAAATAACAACACCGTAGATCAGTGCTACGATGAGAAGTGCCTGTAAATAAGCCAGCGATCGAACCACGATTAATCGTATGTCGAGTAGGCGATGTTTTACGATTGTGTAGCCAGTAAGCGCTACCGTGAAAAGTGCAAATATCGGTCCAAAACGACTACTTGTCCAGTTTTGAATATAAACCGGAATTATCAGGTTAAACGCGATTGAGAAAAATCCATACAGCAATATGCCAGATAGAACGAGACGAATCTGAGTCTTCTGTATAACTAGCCTTGTTTTCCTGTATTGGAGGACGAAGTTAGAGATAACTGCGCACACTACAATTAGCATATATATGAGAAAAATGAAGTACAACGGACCAATATTTAGCACAGCTCCCTGCACACCCTTTACCGCAGAATGCACGATAAACGGCGTCATTGATAAGACTGCAGTCAATGTCATTACGTAGGGTAATATACGGTTTATAAACCGCTTACCTACGAGTTTTTCATCGGGAAAATAAGAGCTCAATAAAAAGGTGGCGTATCCGATAAATACACCACCAAAAAAGGTTAACCGAGTAAACAGAAGTGTCGACGAAGCGGGACCATGATCGGCCAAGTAGTTGAACGCGCTCCATACCGCAATAGCCAAGGATAGGAATGCAAAGATCTGGTTAATCAGCGCTCGCGGATTACGCAGCAATATAACAATACCCAACAAAATCGTCGTCGAGGCGCAGAGGGCAAGAATGGCTATATCAATATTCATTGGCTAAGTGGTTGCCTGATTCCAGCAATAACTCCACTATAGCGTCTTGACCCGTACTTTGGAAGTATTCCATCGACTTATGCACATCTAATAGTGCAACGATCGTATCCGAGCCCATGTAATGCACAGCAGGACCCAACGCCTGAACTGAGTCACCAAAGAAGGCCGAGAACCCGGCGTAGTAGCCAGCATCGAAACTTGCTATTACCTTTGGTGTGTTCTCTTGGAGAGCGAGTGAATAGATCGCACCATATAACATGGTTGCATAATCTTTTTCTGCGCCATCACGTGAGCGGAAGCCCTTCTTGATCGCAAGTGTACCAACCTCAATTGTTTCGGATGGAATGCAGTTATCAAGAGCTTCACGGCCTGCAGGGCTGATAGCTAATTTGCCCATAGCCGAGTCGTTGAGCGTCTTAAAGCCCGTACCCAATGCGTAATTAATAATACGCCCAGACCCGCGGACTTCACCCTCGTCAACAAGTGTTAGCATCCTAGATTTTTTCTCATAAGCTGCATATTCAGCTGCGATCTCATATTCATTCTGAACATATTCGCAGTCGATAAATACTCCGGCCTCTAGGCCTTCTGCCTCTTGCCAGTATGTACCTTCGGGATTGCGACTCACAACGATTACTGGTTCGTGAATCGTGTCTATCTCAGGTGTAACGTGGTGTAGTTGCTCTGCAGCACCCATTATTTTTCTCCTTTAGAGTTAACGTAGTGTATTTGTGGTATTTCAAATCCGTTAAAGTTCGACGCATAGACAAGTGAGTAGGCTCCGACGGCACCGAGGTAGATCTTATCGCCTACATTAATATCTGAAGGTAGTTCATAGTCCATGCCAAGCGTGTCGTAAGCGTCACAGGTTGGGCCAGTCAGCACAAAGCTTTTGTGATAACCAGCAGTGCTTTTGTCGGTAAAGATTGGGTATTTCCAGTCGCTCATCTCCAAAGGCTCCATAAGGCCTTGGAATACTCCCATATCGAGGTAAAGCCAGTCGGTACCGTTGCGGTGTTCACGGCCGATAACATTAGCCACTAGCACACTGGCGTTAGCTGATAGATAACGACCTGGTTCTGCAAAAATACGGATATTTTCAGGCATTCGCTTGGCGATAGATTCGTTAATAGCTTTAGCAGCGTCTTCGATACCAGGAGCAAGCTCTTCATATCCAGCTGGGAAGCCACCGCCCATATCGATAAATTCGATGTCGATATCTTTCTTTGCCAAATCTTTGATGAGCTTTTCACAAGTTTTAAATGCCGCATCCCAAACCTGAGTATTCTCAGATTGTGAGCCAACGTGGAATGCGAGGCCTTTAACATTAAGGCCGGCTTCTTTGGCAGTTGCCGCGTAATCAGCCACATGCATTGGGTCGAGGCCAAATTTGCCAGAAAGCGGGAACTTACTACCATAATCTGGCACGCGAATGCGCACATATACAGTTGAGCCAGGAGCATACTGAGCAAGTTTTTCAATTTCCGTAAGGCTGTCGAAAGCGTAGTAGCTAACACCCTGCTTGAATGTCTGATCAATATGACTAGGGATTTTTACGGGGTTACTGTACACAATGCGATCTGACGAAATGCCAAGCTTGTGCAATTTTTGGAATTCGCCCAGTGACGCAATGTCATAGCCGTCAATAAGATCTTTGAGGGTCGTAATCACCTTAGGATCGTCGTTACTCTTAACGGCGTAATAAATACCGATGCGAGGCATTAGCTCTTTAAATAATTCAGCTTTTTGGCGAATAATGTTGAGGTCTGTCAATAAATAGGGGGTCTCAAACACGCCACTGGCATTCACTTTTGCCAGCCAAGATTGTTTCTCTAACTCTTTCATCAAACTCTACCTAGCGCCACCTACCGGGAAGGGGTATCGCAATATTACGTTTTTACGCAAATAAGTAATAACAGAACTAACTTCCGGTGTTTGTCTATCTGTCATAAATTGATTCGTCTGCAATGCTTTTCTCACTTTCTGCAAACAAAAAACGACACCCACAAACCGTTGGCTTGCTAGGATGTCGTTCTATCTACTAATCTGCGATCCATCTTGCGATGAGATACTGTTCTATAATACTACGAAATGTATAAATTGTCAATGACAAAAAATGCAGAATACCCGTCTGGTGGTATACATATCATATGTGTATGTCGAAAAAATGATCTGTTCCGTGCGTTTAAACACCATATGAGCTATATCTAAGTATTAGAAATTACTTAACTGTGCTACATTAGACGTACACCATGCCATGTATGGTGTAAAAAAATCAATGCCTGCTTGGTCGCCTGTGACTGGGGTAACGGCGCAGTTTTTGACAGTTAAACCAGCATAGTGTATCTTGCTATGCACTAGCGCAATGTGCTACTACATACAGTAGTAGCTCTTAACCAATCGCTCATAGGAGTCTAATGTCACCAACCAGTTTTAAGGCAGCAGTCATCGAAGACGACCAAGACTTGCAGTTCATCTACAAGCTGAAGCTGGAACGTGAAGGTTTTATTGTCCAAACCGCATCAAACGGTGAGGAAGGACTCGAGATTGCCCGCCATTTTCAACCGCATATTATTCTCCTGGACCTTATGATGCCAGTGATGAATGGCACGGAGATGCTTACGCGCCTTCGTGCCCAAAACTGGGGCACAGATGTTCGCGTGGTTGTGTTGACTAACATTAGTAAAGACGAAGCGCCTCAAGCGCTTCGTTTTTTACACGTCGACCGCTATATCGTGAAAGCGCACCATACACCTGCTCAAGTAATCGATATCGTACGCGAGATACTTGGCAAACCATCGCCTTAATGCTACCGCATATAAAAAGGTGATACACTAGAATTACAGAAAGAGGACAATATGACTAAAATAGCAATCATCGAAGACGACCAAGCAATCTCTCAGATGTACCGCATCAAATTTGAGGCTGAAGGCTATGACGTTGAAACTGCAGAGAACGGTAAGCTCGGCCTCGAGCTCGCTCAATCGATGAAGCCAAATATTATCCTCTTAGATCTCATGATGCCAGTCATGAACGGCGAGGAAATGTTAGCTAAAATGCGCAAAACTGACTGGGGTAAGGATATGAAGGTTATCATTCTTACTAACCGTGGTGAGCAAGAAATTCCACCAGAGGTCAAAGAACTTGGCGTAACAGCTCTCATCCTTAAGGCAGATATGACACCTCGTCAGGTTGCTGAACTCGTCAAAACCAAGCTAAGCGAAAAATAAGGAGTCATACAGCGTGCAAGTAGCAATTATTGGGTTTGCATTGGAAGGCCAATCGGCATACAGCTATTGGCAAAAACAGGGTGCAGAAATCACTATCTGCGACCTTGATACAGATAAGCAAATTCCAGCTGACGCTGCAGCACAACTTGGCCCTGAATATCTTAAAAACCTTGGCCGTTTTGACGTAGTTATGCGCACTGCGGGCATCAATCCAAACATTATTTTAGCCGAAAACCCCGGCATTGAGAGCAAAATAACCACTGTTATCAATGAATTTTTGCGTGTCTGCCCTACCAAAAATGTCATTGGCATTACCGGTACCAAAGGCAAAGGCACCACCTCTACCCTAACCACACAAATGCTTGAGGCCGCTGGCAAACAGGTATTTTTGGGTGGCAATATCGGCTTGTCGCCATTTGATTTTCTCGATGAAATTACCCCAGATTCTTGGGTAGTTCTCGAACTTTCCAGCTTCCAGCTCTACGATCTTAAACATAGTCCTCATATTGCGATGTGTTTAATGGTCGTCCCGGAACACCTCAACTGGCACAGCGGCATGAACGACTACATCCATGCCAAATCACAGCTGTTCACTCACCAAACAGAAACTGACACGGCTATTTATTTTGCTGAGAACCCTATTTCGCACCAGATAGCCAGCGCAAGTCCAGGCAAAAAGATAACCTATTACGCTGCGCCTGGCGCTTACGTTGATGGCACTAAGATTGTCATCGATAACCACGAGATTTGTGACGTTTCTGAGCTAACATTGCTCGGCAAACACAACTGGCAAAATGTCTGTGCCGCAGCAACCGCTGTTTGGCAAGCCGTACAAGCGCCTGATGCCATTCGCAAAGTGGCTACCACCTTCACTGGGCTACCGCATCGCCTGGAATTTGTTCGCGAGCTGGACGGCATTAGCTATTACGATGACTCTTTTGGAACCACTCCCGAGACAGCCATCGTCGCCATAGAAGCATTCCCAGATAAACGCAAAGTAGTCATCTTGGGCGGTTCAGATAAAGGTGCGTCTTTTGACGGCCTCGCTCAAGCAGTCGCCAATAATAACGTTTCACGCGCTATTGTTATCGGCGATACTGCGCCAGCAATTATTGCAGCACTGCATGCTGAGGGATTCACCAACATTACCCCCGGTGGCACTACCATGACCGAAATTGTCGAAGCCGCTCGTGGCTCCGCTGAGTCCGGAGACATCGTATTGCTATCGACTGGCTGTGCTAGCTTTGGCCTCTTTAGCAACTACAAAGACCGCGGCAACCAGTTTAAGCAAGTCGTCACCGACCTCAAATAGCTAGATACCACGTATTATTTGCAAACGTTACAGTGCTTGTCTCACTTTTAGTTTAACAAATACGATGTACGTCCCACTGGAAATTATAAGTGAACTGACAGCTGCCGCTAAAAGCTGCACATCAGAGGTCAAAGTATATTTGCTATTATGAGTGGCCTGGTCACCTCCACGGACTGGTTCGGCAAAAATATGATAAGCGCCAAACCACTTCCATTGTGCTGTTTTGATGAACGTGCAGTTTTTGCTTGTTGCGCAATTAACAAACACCGGACCAACAAACTTAAGAGGCAGAACAAGAAAGATAGCACAAGAGATCAGAAGGCACACAATAAACCCTGCCTCAGGATGCTTGCTACATGGTGGACGTCAGGTATCTTTTTGTACATGACCGGTTCTGGCTCTTAAATTGTAAATAAGAGTAACAGACAGCCCTATAGTGATAACACCGAGAGCTAAATATACAAGTAGCGTTGTTTTAGATTGCTTGAAGATTTCAATGGTCGTTAGCCACCTGCTCCATTCTGCAGTGTACCATCCAAATATTGCGCCGTACGCAATAGCCCGTAAGTGCATATTACGTACAAGTCTTCTTATTACGAGGATCGTTAGCATCAGTACAACAACGAAAGCTACATAGTTAGGCCAAGAGAAGTTATTAGCACTGAGCGCCTGCGACTCCTCATTAATTGCGTGCCCTACCGCAATGCTTGGCAGAGTTACATTGTAGGGGTTCTTATTGCCAGTAATACTGTTAATGCAAAGCGGGTCAATAGCACAATAGGGTCGACTACGAGCAATCCCAACAAAGTCCCCGCTGGTATTAGGGTAATCCGTTAAGGGTCTTACTATGGCAGAAAAAACTAGGACCCCTACAACGATACCAGCGATAAAAAATAGCTTTTCAATCAGATGTTGTTTGTTCATTTCTTCTCCTAGTAATCTACCGTAACAATATGAAGTAGGTATGCATGAGGATTGGGATAAGCCTTCGAGCCATCTTTCCTTTTAACGGTCTCGATCCACCCACCGTAGTAAGTAGAGTATGTCCATCCCCTCTTTTGGTTGGGGGCAGTTGCACCAAGTTGCGCTACATTACCCTGTTCTGCCACTTCTGGATAATGTGTACCCGGTGCGTCATCTACAACAACCGCAATATGGTCAATTGAAGTGTCCCCATCCCAATCATAAGCAATAATATCACCTTTCTGTGCATCAGGTTGTGAATTCTGGCTAAAGCTAAGTTCGTTCCAAGTACTATTTGGATATCTATGCTCAATATAGCTTATAAGGCGCGGAGCTAGCCACGCATCAGCGGTACCTTTAGCTCCACTACCCAGGTTTGTGCCAGGAATATGGGGGCTACCATAATTCTTATAGTCATTCCATTCGGGAGTACGTGCTAAGCCTCCAGCCCACAGTGATTGGCTTGCGAACCATGTGCATTGATCTAAGCTTATGGTTTGAGGATCTTGAGAGTGATCAAGCGACCAGGCAGCAGCGACGTCTCGATTATATCCCGAATTATCATAACTCTGGGTGTTGTTTGGCTCTTGTTGCTCTTGGCCACACTCAGGAATGCCCTGGTTCTTGAGATCTTCGGTCGTCTTCCAGTGAGTATCGACGTAATAGTCGGTTGTTGAACCTTGGCGGCCATTATACAAACCGGTCAGCCAAAGGGCGTTGCCATTCACCGGATCGCCGCCGGGGTTAAAGCACTGTACATCAAACTCAGCGCCTTCCGGCATGACAACTTCCTTAGGTGTATACAAGCCTGGGCCGTCGTGCAGCCACACACCATCGCCGTCAGTACGATACACGTGGTGCGCTATAGTATTTGGAGGCGTATCTGCGGTAGCTTCCTTGCTACTAGCCACCAAGCCTCCAGTTGCCAGCACGGCACCCGCAGCAAGGGTGCCGATGGCTTTTCTCAGAGGAATTCGTGATAGCCATGATCCGCCTGCTTCAGCCGCAAGTTCAGTCTCGGGCAAATCATAGGTAAGTTCTTCGGGGCCAAAGAATAATTCCTCTACTTGCCGAGCAAATTTAGGATCGATATCCAGAGCATCATCATCTACAGATTTAAAATCACGGTACCGCTCAGTCATAGCCCCTCCGTTAGTTCCCCGCAGGATAGCACGAGCTCGTCAGCTCTTCAACGCACAAATACGTATAGTTAAGATGGTTTTAACTTCTTAGGAAAGTGTCGATTTGGTCGAGTAATTGCTCGGCCTTTTCGGGTTGTTCGCGCAAACGCGGTGCAATCACATGGTCACAGCCAGCAACTTCAATAAACTGCTTGCGGCCCTCGGGCGCTGCCTCCATAATCATGTCGATAACTTCTTTGGGAATAGGACTGTAGTAGGTTAGGCCATTAATTTTGACTTCGCCAGCCGAGCCGCCAGCAGGCTTGCCATAAGCGACCGGGTCAAGACCGTCATATTCACCGCATATCAGAAGTACCTTGCCCGGAAACGAACGGAGCAATTCAACTGTGTCGTTATTGCGATAGCTGTATGGTTGGCTGATTACAGATCTAAATTCCGGCCCAAAATGCTTATCATAGCCAGCGGCATCATAAATGCCCGGATAGAACAAAATGAGCTTCTCAATCTGATCGGCATACTTCTTTAACAAGTTAAGCGCCGACGTACCGCCCATGCTATACCCGATAACGATCTTTTTCCGTTCGGGGTCGAGGTAATCAAAAAACGCTTCAACTTCGCGCATATTGTCGCCAAGTGAAGTGTCTTCGGGAGCAACGCCGCTTGCCGCACTATGTCCAGAGAGTGTCATGCTCAAAACAGAGTAATCACGTTGGCGTAAACCGAGCGTAAACAGATCATTTTTGGTGTAATCACCCTTGGCGCCATGGATCGAGATAACCCAGGGTTCATCGTGAGCCTGGTTATAGACAATGCGTGCTTCGGCGCTGTATGCGCCAAAATTGTGCATCAAATATCGGGCATTTTCGGGCAAGACGCTCGAATATAAACCCTGCAATTTTGGCGTATCATACATGTCTAGCTCCTTTCGAGGATTCGTTGCAATTGGCGGATAATCGCCTGTTCCGGTTGGATTATTTC
>CAZZHV010000038.1:0-10471 GCA_964654135.1 uncultured Candidatus Saccharibacteria bacterium | reverse complement strand
GCAGCCATACCGAAGCTACCAAGCGCAAGCTCAAAGCATTCGAAATCGCCAACTAGAATTCATACCGTAATGTGCAGCCTGTAGTATTGCGAACTTGCCTCGGAATGCGCACGGTATGCTATTTCAAGCCTGCCGGGTGACCCGCAGGCAAGAAAGCAAACTACAGGTGTAGCGAGATGGGGTGTGTAGGAGTATAATAAGACGTAATATGAGACAGGCGGTTCGGGCGATTGTTGTTCGCGATGGCTATTTGCTGGTAATGCACCGAAATAAATTCGGGAGTGAGTATTACACGTTGCCTGGCGGCGGCATCAAATTAACCGAAAATGGCGGTCACGCACTCTTGCGCCATATGCACGAAGAAACAAGTGTAAGCGTGGTTAATCCTCGTCTTGTTGTTATCGAAGATGCGGGCGATCCATATGGACTGCAGTTTATTTATCTTTGCCAATATGTTGGCGGCGAACCTGCCTTGAATCCGGCTTCAGAAGAAGCTAAAATCTCATCAGCGGGACAGAATTTATATAGTCCACAATGGTTGCCATTGCACTCATTGCCAAGTGTACCTTTTAGGTCCGAAGCGCTCAAGCAAGCACTTATACAGGGTTTTAGTAAGGGTTTTCCAGCGGCAGCAATGACAATTAGCTCTAAAGAGGAAGGATAGGGGATAGAAATGGCACGTAAACGAGATCGAGCATTTGCACTTTTTGGCGCAATTTTGTTTTTCGCAACATCACTGGGTTTGAGTTTTGCAGTTATCTGGCAGTTGTACAAGGACGGCCACCAAGATTCTAGCAAGCAAACATCAAGCACTGCGAGCAGCAACAAGCTTCAGGGCACAAAACTGGCTAACTTTACGCCTGTTGCCAAAGTTGATTCATTGCAAAAGACTGATACAACTCCAGGTACCGGCAGCGAAGCCAAAGCTACTGACAAGGTAACAGTCGAATATACCGGTGCACTAGCATCTAACGGCGTAATTTTCCAAAGCTCTAAAGATACTGGTCAGCCAGTGAGCTTTGCACTCGATGGTGTTATCGAAGGCTGGAAAGAGGGCATTCCTGGCATGAAAGTCGGCGGTACACGTCGCTTGCTCATTCCAGCTGCTATGGCGTACGGTGGAACTCCTCCAGAAGGCTCTGGAATTCCTGCTAACGCCGACCTCGTTTTCGATGTTACGCTTGATGCAATCGGTGAATAAATAACGTAAAAAACACAATATATAGTGCTGGCACAGTAAGCATAAGCGCTATATAATGTGTCCTATAACTAAAAAAGTGTGAGGGGAAATTAAAAACATGGTCAAAAATATTACCATTTTTACAACTAACACGTGCGCATATTGCGTTATGGTAAAGCGTTACCTTGCCGCTAAAGGCATGGGTTACGAGGAAGTTAATCTCGATACTAATCCTGAACGTCAGGCAGAGGCATTGCAGATTAGCGGTGCTTTGACCGTTCCCGTCACAGTTATTACCAAACAAGACGACAGCCGTGAAGTTGTGGTCGGCTACAATTTAGCTAAGCTCGCGCCTGCTATTGCGTAAGGCACTATAATGGCAGACACACAAACTCCTCCTGTACATGATGTAGTAACCATTGGTGCTGGTCCTGCTGCGCTTAGCGCGGCAATTTATACCACCCGCGAAGATCTCGATACGCTGCTTTTTGAGCGCGGTGTTGTTGGTGGTCTGGCCGCTGTGACTGACTGGGTTGATAACTATCCTGGTTTCCCTGAAGGTTTGCAGGGATTGGATCTTGCCGAGAATTTGCGCAAGCAAGCCGAACGCTTTGGTGCGGTTATTGAGCTTGGTGAAGTTATGAAGATTCACGATGAAGGCGACGTTAAGCGTCTCGAAACCACTAGCGGTGACATTCTTGCCAAAACGGTACTCATTACGACAGGTAGCGACTACAAAAAGGTTGGCGTTCCTGGCGAAAAGGAATACTACGCTCGTGGTGTTCACTACTGTGCAACATGTGATGGTGCATTTTATCGCGATAAGCGTCTCGTTGTTGTCGGCGGCGGCAACTCGGCTGTGCAAGAAGCAATGTTCCTCACACGCTTTGCTTCACATATCGATCTTTTGGTTCGTAGCGATCACTTCCGTGCCTCAGAAGTACTGCAACACGATCTCGAAAAGCACAAAGACAAAATTACGGTTCACTTCAACACCACTACTGACGAAATTGTCGGCGAAAATGGTAAGGTGACCAAAGTTATTGGCACTGATAAGATTAAGGGTGAAAAGGTCGAATTTCCTACTGACGGCGTTTTTGTCTTCGTGGGTCTTAAGCCAAACACCGAATTCTTGCAAAACACCGAAGGCATTGAGTTGGATGAAGTTGGTTTTGTTAAGAGTAATGATCGTCTCGAAACAGGTATTCCTGGCGTATTTGTGGCGGGTGACGTTCGTTCTGGTGCAACGATGCAGATTGCAACTGCGACCGGCGAAGGCGCTAGCGCTGCACTTTACATGCGCGAATACCTTGATGAACTCAAGCGCAAATAGTCATATATAGCAGGGCTTGTGGGCTAGTGCTACAATGGACATACAAGTCTTACTTGTATGCAATGAAACATGTGCGACTAAAAACAGCTATAGCAAGTGCCGCTATCCTCGTCATAGTGATGGCAGTGAGCTTTGTAGTTTTTTATCCTAATGCTACAGCGCCAAGCTCCCCAAGTAACGCCGACAAGCACGCAAAGATTACCGGAGATGCTGTCCTTACGAACCAAGTTTCAATACAAGACTACACATTTACGCCACGTATTATTAGCATTGCGCGTGGTACAACGGTAATTTGGACGAACAACGACACTGTTATGCACAGTGTCGTTTTTGATGATCATAGTTTGGCTTTAAGCGGTATGCTCAACCAGGGTTCTAGCTTTAGCTTCGCTTTTGATAAGGTTGGTCAATACACCTACCATGGTGGTGTTTATCCGAATGCAGTGGGTAAGGTTATTGTAACGGACTAGTAGTTTTCGGGCGCGCCTAAGAAGGCATCTGTCAGAATGTTATCACGCTCAATGCCGAGTTGTATAAGGTCTTTTTTGAGCTCGATAACTGCTTGTTCTGGTCCTGCCAGATAAAATCGTTTGCTCTTTGGCTCCCCGGTGATTTGTATAATGCGATCAGCGCTGAGGCGACCAGATTGACCTTTCCAATTTTGGCTTGGCCGAGTAATAACAGGCGTGTACTGGCTGACTTGCGAGGTCAAAAGCTCACTGCCAAGTAGTGTTCGCTCATCCGAAACGGCATGGATAACTTGAAGGGGACGTTGTTCTTGTTTGTCGCGAATCCATGCTGCCATGCTGAGTACCGGGCTAATGCCAGAGCCCGCAGCAACGAATGCGAGCGGGATCGATTGTAATTTTGGTAGGACGAAATCACCCATTGTTTCGCTAAGGTGAACTACATTACCAGACTTGGCGGCTCGAAGTGCAGTTTTGAATGAACTGCCATTGATCTCGGCAAAAGTTACGAGGATAGCGAGTAGCTCCTCTGTGGGCGACGATGCAATGCTAAACTTGCGATGTTCACCACGACTGTCTGGATTGGAATGCGGCAGATACATTTCTGTATATTCTCCTGGCGTAAAACGAAAAGACGCCTCTGGAACAAGGTAGTATGTCCAGAGCAAGGGACTATGCTTAACGATGTGGTCGATACGGGCGCGCATACTTAATCTTTGTAGAGCGTTGGATTATCGGTGACGGCTCCAGCGAGGCCGAAACGCTTGAGATGTCGAGCCTTGCGTGGATTATTGAGTGTCCAGGTGTAGACTTCGAAGTTTTTGCGGCGCATACGAGCGACATTAGCAAACCAGAGCACATGATGGCTGATGCTAACTTTTTTGGTATTAACCTGGTTGGCGCGACGCATTGCTCGGTAAGCCGAAAATGCTTCGATAATCACGATTTGTACTTGAGGCAGCGATTCGTGCACTTTGCGTAAAATAGACTGGCTGAAAGAGCCAAATATAAAGTTATCCGACGTCCATCCCTCGGCCAAGAAGCGCTCAATTACTGAAACGATCGGCTCAACTGGTTCTTTGGATTTGATCTCGATCATAAGTGGTACTTTGCGGTCAACGGCTCGAATTGCTTCGGCGAGTGTGGTTAAATCGGGCTTGTGCTGGCGAAGCTCGTCAACAGTATGTGCACTTACGGCATAGGTTCTGCCATCAATGCGCAACACAGGGTCATGAGCGAGTACGACATGGCCGTCTTTGGTAACACGCACGTCGATTTCTATTTCGTCGACGCCATGCTTGAGTGCAGCCTGTAGCGCTGCAATGGTGTTCTCTGGAGCTAAATGCCTTGCGCCGCGATGGCCTACTATCTTCATACCCTTACCACTTTTTATTGAGTATAGTGTACAATATCATCAGTTATCCAGCTACTTGTAATAGACCAGAAGGAGTATGTAATATGGCTGACTTTAATCAAGTTTTGACACCAGGTGACTACCAAGAAGGCACCGTTAACATCGTTGTTGAGATCCCAGAGGGTTCAATGCTCAAGATCGAATGGGACCGCAAACGCGCTGCATTTATGCTCGATCGTGTAGAGCCAAGTATTTTTGCAAAGCCTTGCAACTACGGCTTTATCCCGCAGACATTGGACGAAGATGGCGACGAACTCGACGTTTTGCTTGTTTGTGGCGAACCAGTGCCAACTGGCGTTTGGATGGAAGCAAAGATTGTTGGTATTTTGAACTTTGAAGATGATGGTGAAATGGACCACAAGGTTGTCGTTGTCCCAGCCGATGACCGCAACACAGGCGATAGCATTAATTCACTTGATGATCTCGGTGATCGCTGGAAGCAGAAGATCGAACATCACTTTAGCCACTACAAAGACCTTAAAAAGCCTGGTACGACTATCGTACAGGGCTGGGGCAATGTAGAAGACGCCAAGAAGATGATTACCGAATCTATCGAGCGCTGGAACAGCCGCGAACAGTAGCGGAGCGCCTCTTAAGAGGCAAACTAGTCTTAACTAAAAAGTCCGGATTAACTTCCGGGCTTTTTAGTATGCGTTTCGTCCTTTTGGACTCTTCTGAATGACCACGCAGTCATTGACGCATGAGCAAGGCTGGAAAACAGTAAAAGATAGTTTCCCAGCCGGGACACCACGCAACTAGAACTGTGCGCTCAGGTGGGCGTGGAGGAGCATCGTGTAGGCGATGTTTACCGTGGGGATCGAAATGTTGTGGTAGTACCACGGCTCCATGACAGCCATGAACGGCACCACCACGCTTTCCTGGGGCTTCTGCGGCTTGGCTTCGCAGACGAGGAAGAACAGCTTCTCCTCCACGTCGATGCCGGGAACCAGCAGTTGCTTGTCGTCCTCGCTGTTGACGATCAGCACCAGGTCGGATGCGCCCCACATGCTGCTGAACTTGCCGGCGAAGGCCAGGTTGATCGAGCGCGGTTCTCCATGACGGCTGAAGCAGGCTGCGAACTCACCGATGGGCTCATCGACGGTCAGCGGGACGCCTGTCCAGTCGGACATTTCGCTGGCAGCGGACTGGGCCAGGAAGGCGGGGTAGTTGCTCCTTTCGAACATTTCTTCGAGATCGATGACGAGCTCAACGCCCGTTGTGATCCGTCCGAAACGGCTGAGGTCGTTGTCTGTGGAGCTGGTCGCTCCGCTTTCCGGGCTCCTGTTCAGGCTCTCCACGAGGTGTCTCCAGATTGCTCGAAGGGGTGAGACTGACTGTCTCAAGCGGCACTATAAAATATTATTGTAGATTATGCAATGTATGACGTATTTGCATACTTTGTGGATCTTGCATATGCTGGTACGAGTAAAGGATACAGCCTATGACAATCGCAGCAGTAAAAGAAATTGTTAATGATTATCTATCGGTCTTCCCGACTGAGACCGAAGAACTAAGGCTACTGCATGAGCGCCTCAATCTTGACGAGCAATTTAATCACCGCAAGAGTTTTAGCGGTCATGGTACTGGTGCAGCCATTGTACTGTCGCCAGATAGAACAAAGCTTTTGATGATTCACCACATTAACCTAGGTAAATGGCTGCAGCCAGGTGGTCATTGGGACCCAGAAGATCCAAATCCTTGGGCGGTTGCTCAGCGTGAGGCCGAGGAGGAAACTGGCGTTGAGATAGCGGAAGCATTGCATATTGACCCTGATCGTGCGCATATTCCCATCGATATCGACATTCACCATATTCCTGCAAATGATAAGAAAAAAGAGCCTGCGCACTATCACCATGATTTTCGTTATGTATTTGTGGCTGCTAGCGAAGATATTACGCCACAGGAATCGGAAGTCAGTGAAGCTGCTTGGGTACCTTTGGCAGCGCAAGATAGCCGTCTGATCGAACTGTGGGACGTTATCGCCAAGCTCCGTCAATTCAATCTTGTCGATCCTCAGCTCTTCTAGTGCTTTTCTCTTGCGCAGCTTCCCCTAGGCTTCTACAATATAAGCATAAGCGCGTAAGCTAAACAGGAAGACTAAAGGAACTACATGAAAACACGAATCGCTATCAACGGCTTTGGCCGCATCGGACGCAACGCATTTAAGATTGCTTTTGATCGTAACGACGTCGAGGTTGTCGCTATTAATGATCTTACGGATACCAAGACGCTCGCTCATCTTCTGAAATATGACAGTAACTACGGTGTGTATGGCCACGAGGTAAGCTTTGACGAGCAGAACATTATTGTCGATGGCGGTAAAATTCGTGTGCTCGGCGAAAAGGACCCAAGTGCTTTGCCATGGAAGGACATGAGTGTTGATATCGTCATTGAATCAACGGGTTTCTTTACTGAACCCGAAAAAGCTAAGATGCATGTCACGGCTGGCGCCAAAAAAGTTGTTATTAGCGCACCTGCCAAAGGCGCTGGCTCGTCTACAGTGGTTATCGGCGTAAACGAAGATTTGCTCGACACCGCTGGCGAAGTCATCAACAACGGCTCTTGCACCACTAACTGTATTACGCCAGTCGCAGCTGTTATTGAAAGTCACTTTGGCATTGATAAAGCTATGATGACGACCGTACACAGCTATACCTCTGACCAACGTTTGCAAGATGCGCCTCACAAAGATTTGCGCCGTGCTCGTGCAGCTGCCCAGAATATTATTCCAACCAGCACTGGTGCAACGATTGCAGCAACCGAAGCATTGCCAGCCCTTAAGGGTAACTTCGGTGGACTTTCACTGCGCGTTCCAACTCCAGTAGTGAGCTTGAGCGACTTTGTAATTGTTACCAAGCGCCCTGTAAGCGTTGAAGAAGTAAACCAAGTGTTCAAGAAGGCAGCGGCCGAACCTTACTACCAGGGTATTTTGGCAGTAACCGAAGATGAGCCTGTTAGCAGCGACTTTATCGGCAATAGCCACTCAGCAATTGTCGACCTGAGCTTAACCGCAGTAGTTGGCGGTAATATGTTGAAGGTAGTTGCCTGGTACGACAATGAATGGGGCTACAGTAACCGCCTTGTCGAAGTAGTTGCTGACGCAGGACGCATACTCCACAAAACCGAAAGCCACGACCATAACTAATATGAAGATATATATCGGCGCAGATCATAACGGGTTCCAGCTAAAGGCAGCACTTATTGCTGCCTTGGGTAAATCTGGCTATGACGTACAGGATACTGGCGACACCGAGCTACAGCCGGAGGATGATTTTCCACAATTTGCCGCTCAGGCCATAAACGCCATGAAAGCTGCTGGTGATGTAGATGCACGTGGTATTCTCATTTGTGGCAGTGGTCAGGGCATGTGCATGGCCGCAAACCGCTTTAAGGGCATTCGCGCTAGCCTTGTTTGGAACGTGCACGAAGCTCACGCGGCCCGTAATGACGATGACAGCAATGTGCTCTGTCTACCAGCTCGTTCAATTACCGAACAAGATGCCATAGCTATTGCCGAAGCTTGGCTTAAGACGCCGTTTGCTGGCGCCCCTCGTTTTAAACGTCGCATTGCCGAAATGGACCAGCTTGGATAGTTGCAAGTAAACATTTTTTAGTTCATAATAGCGTTTAATGAGACGCGAAATGATCGCTTCAGCCGGCCTTGCGTCGGCTTTAGTATTAACTGGCTGTAGCCATGGTTCCGACAAGGAGCCTCGTCCGCAATTGCCGCAAGCAATTGCGCGTACTTTGCCGGATAATATTCTGCGGATTGAAACCGATGACATGCATGGCAACAAGAGGCCTGCATCTGCGGTCCGTGTGGCGATAGGCAACAAGACCTTGGTTTTGACGGCTGCTCACATGCTTAATGGCGGCACAAAAAATTGTGGCAACGAAACTATCACGCAGCCAAGTGCCAGCAATACAGTCTACGGTCCTGCTCGACAGACTAAGGTGCAGAAAAGCAGCGACGATGCCTGGAAAGAGATGCGTTGGCGTGATGCGGCAGTTATTGAAACCGAAGAAACAGTGCCAGGCACTCATCCGATTGCATTAAGTACTGCCAAGCCTGATAAAGGCACAAAGTTGCTCATGGCAAATTATCAGGACACAGCAACAGGGAAGCCACGCGATGCTTTGGCTGGTCCAGCTCTCTTTGACGCGACTGTTGTCGGCAGCTACAAAGATAAGATTGTTATTGTTTCCGGCGACGGCAAAACGTATAGCGATAGCAGTGACACTATGGTGCGTCCTGGTAGCAGCGGCGGTGCAGCAATTATCGAGGACCGTAAATCGCCTGATTACGGCAAATTAGCTGGTCTTAGTGTTGTTGAATGGCTCGGCAAATACTCTAGCGAATCTATTGAGTCACAATTTGGATACGACGGTCTGCAAGAAGGCAGCTACAAGATTAGTTTTTTGGAGCCAACAACTGAAGCTATCGGCAGATCTCTGGCGTCTTCGATGATCTCTTGCGACGCTTTATAACAAATAAGGCTCCCCAAATCTAACAATAAGCGGTATGCTAAAGGCATATGGCAGTAACTATTTGTCCAGCAGTACTCGCCGAAACAGCAGACGAGTATCGGAAACAGATTGAGGGCGTCGCACATTCGGCGCTTCGTTTACATATTGACTTAAGCGACGGCAAATTTACACCTAGTAAGAGCGTACGCATTGATGAAGTCTGGTGGCCCGGCGGCATGAGAGCCGACCTACACGTAATGTACGAAAAACCATTCGAACACGTTGAGATGATGCTCGATCTTCGCCCCCAGATGATTATCGTGCACGCTGAGGCCGATGGCGACTTTATGGCGTTTGCTCAAAAAATCCGTAGCAAAGGCGTAGAAGTTGGTGTTGCTTTGCAAACGACTACACCGGTAGAGATATTAAAGCCAGCGCTACATCTTATTGACCATGTACTGATCTTCTCTGGTAATCTTGGGTCATTTGGAGGCCATGCAGACCTGAGTCTGCTCGAAAAGGTTAAGGCTTTGCGTGCGCTCAAGCCTCAGCTAGAGATCGGCTGGGACGGTGGTGTCGATGACAAGAACGCACGACAAATTGCTGAAGGTGGTGTCGATGTGCTTAATGCCGGTGGCTTTATACAGAAATCGGCTAATCCACACGAAGCATACGAGCAATTAGTAATTGTTGCGAACCCTTAGTGCGTGACCGCTCTTTAGGAGCCGCTGCACACGTTCACTAATGCCGTAAGGAGACGTCCTGGCAATCAGCGGCAGCTGCTCAGCGAGTTTTTGGGCTCTTTCGACAGTGGTGCGTGCACCTTCAAGTCGGACTGTGTTGGCGAGCCCAAACGTACTGAATCGCAGCAGGTCTATGGTTGCTTGCTGGGGGATGGCTTCGAATGCCACGAGACTATGCTCTTGGTAGAGTAACCGGGGATCTTCGGCGGGTGGATACGTGAGGGTAATAAAGCAATCTGCCGGCAAACGATATTGTGCGTGCTGTAAGTCTATGGTGCACGATCGCCAGACATACGCAGTGCTTAGGCCACTGGCTTTTTGGTAGGCGAACGGCTCGCCCATACTATCGAAGAAAATAGCAGCAGGTTTGGTATTGTTGCGCGCTCCAAGGCGACTCGCTTCGGGGCCGTCATGCCAAGCAAGTGAGCGCAAAAGACGCGGCTCGGCCTCGAGACAAGCATGTTCCACTAAACTGAGGTCCTGTGAAGGCTCAATTCTGTCACTGCATAGTGCGTATTCTATAGTTCGCTCTGTTAGTTCAAATACCGGATCACTAACTTTAGGAAGTATGTGTCCGTAGGAAATAACAGAATTACAGAGTGCCAATGTTGCAAGTATAGCTGCCTCCGGGTCGATGTCGTAGGCTTTTTCGTAGTCTTCAATATGCAGTTGGGGATCGTCGTTGTACCCAAACTCAAATAACTCAGAATCAAGACGGTGGAGGTACGTGCCACCTGTGTACAGATCAGTCATGCAACTATAATAGAGACTCTTGGGTATAGCGACAATCTCTTACTTGCTGTAGACCTACATACCGCAAGTGTTTATAATCGTAAGCGTGATACAACAACTACACTCTATTGAAAA
>CAZZHV010000037.1:0-10776 GCA_964654135.1 uncultured Candidatus Saccharibacteria bacterium | reverse complement strand
GCGCGCGGTTTGGGACCGCGAGGTCGAAGGTTCGAGTCCTTTATCCCCGACCAAGAAAAAACCACCAGCTTTCGAGCTTGGTGGTTTTTTCTTGGTTTGAAATGGGGGCTCGAACGAATATGCGTGAAAACTTCCTGTGAAAGTTTTCACTTCACACAGTATCGAGTCCTTTATCCCCATGCTCCTATGCATTGATATCAATACTATTTTTATTATCCAGGGTTAGATTACGACTTCAGGACCCAGATTATTAACCTTGGTAACAAGTAATAATACGTTTGGTGTTAAGTCGATGTCGCTATCCTGATTGAGGTCGATATGAACGTTCTGTCCAGCCTGCAACGCAACGGTGAACGAAAGCGATTGCGTGTTGTCAAAACCAGCGGCAACGTGGCGTTGATCTTCGGTGCGGAACATGCAAGTGGTTCGAATGCGCGCAAAGCGGTTCGAGTCTATAGCTGTACTGCTGTCATTCCACGTAACAGTCAGGCTAATAGAATACACACCATCTTGTGTTATGAGAACATCGCCTGGAGTGCCGCTACTCCAATTAACAGATATATTTCGTTGGGCCGTGATAGTGTCAAATGGAAGATTGAATACGAAAGTGCCAGTAGGGACGGTTTGCGTGTAGGCTTCGACGCCAACGTAGTCACCAAGCGTTAGATTAGAAATAACAGCATTGTCGATATGGCCATCACTGTCGAGTCCGGCATAGCCATTTGGTTGGTTTTTGTCCTTGAGGGTGCCGTCTGTATCGTGTGCAACACTCAAGAAATTGTTTAGGAGGTCGCCCCATTTACCACTGTCACTGCCAGGGGTAGGCAAGCGTACTGGATCAGCCATTTGTAATATCCTTTATAGTGCTTATGATACAGCCATAGCGTGGATACTAACAAATTAGTTTTGTTATGTAATGTGTCAAAGATTGTAACCGGTGGTGCTAGTCGGGAAGGGCTGGATAATGGCGGTGGGCCATGGGTATCCGGCCCCGCCCGACTAACCTGCCTGAGCAGGGTTTTTGGTGTCAGATCCCGATGATCTGTGGACTTTCGGGCAGACTGTCACGTAGTGCCTGTGTCCACGCAGTTCGCTTACGGTTGAACGTGTCCTGCGTGTCGCGTGCCTTGTTGACGACGTCGAGGTATCGCATGAGCTCCGCGAGCCGCTGTCGACGGTACATCTCACCGGATAGGCAAGTAGGTACGATCGGCGGTGAGCATTCGAGGCGCAGATCTTTCTCGATGCGCTCGAACATCAGCCGCTTCAGGGCATTGTGCTCGCCAGTGGGCGGTTCCCAGGCTTCGACTTCGAGGCGCATTGTCTCGTAGCGCTTGCGACGTTCGTCAACCTCTGCGACGTCTGCTTCGAACTGCTTGAGGGCTGTCTGGTAGTGCTCTTGGGCGTACTGGTCTGCTTCCTCTTTGGTCCAAGCCTTGACGGCCTCGATTGTCTGTTGCAGCTGTACAGCCTCGTCGTTGCCGGAGCTTTTCGAGTTGAACTCGGTCGGCCGCGGCGTGAGGTTGTCGACGTTCTCTGCAAACATTCCGAGCTCCCTCGCGCACTTAAGCGCGAAGTCGTTCAGGCTGGTCGCGGTGCCGTTAAATAGCGGCATCGTTGCTGAGGTGGGCATGACTGCCTTTCGTGACTTGGTTTCTCCTTACGAGAAACATAAGTATTTTTTACCACGATTATTGCGTATTCGCAACCACGGTCTCTCTTTAGGACTGCACCAAACATGAACTTCTGATTAACTATAGGTCGATGTTTGTCGCGACCGTTAAAACTGTCACTTCTCTTTTTATTATTCTACGCTACAATGCCCAAATGGAGCAGTATACCACCACTGATATACCACTAGAAGTTAGCTGTTATTTGGATTATTTTGATTTCACAGAGCCTGCAGTTGTGCAGAACTATTTTCATGACCTTCACGAAGCTTCGCTGCACGGCGACACTCCTTCCCAGGTACTCCATCAACATTTCCTGAATGCGTTTGCGCTCTATCCAGAAGATTCCAAAATTGATACCGCCAATCCCCGTAAACTTTACGAAGCGTTTGCCTACAGTGATTACTATAATGACCGGCTTATGGCCATGGAGCTTTTGCCGCATCTTTGGTTGCACGATGATTCGCCGGAAGTATTGAGAATGCTCGAGCATAATCTTGTACAGCCAACAGTAACTGAGCACGACAAAATATTGCATGAGGCTGCCGAAGCAACCGCGCACTTCGTTAAGGCCGTACGGCCTTGGACACCTGGACGTGAGAGCGGGGTAGCCTCGCTCGTTATGAGACGAGTGCTACAAGAGTTGCCAGAGGCTTCATAAATAAAAATACCTCTGTAAAGAGGCATTGATAGTCGAGTTGAGGGTCGACAAACAGGACAGGGAAGGCGGCGTGCGCCGAGCGGGTCTGGCATGCGCCAGTACTGATCCCGCCCGGCGGCCGTTTTTACTTTCTGGGGTTCACGTTGGCCATGTAGAACGTGCCGTCGTACTCCCCATCGGGTTTGGTCTTCCGGATGCGGACGATCTTTTTTTGCCTTTCCAGCCGCGACAGCAGCGGGTAGAGCGACCCGACTCCGAGTTCACTGCGCTCAGTCAGCTGGTAGCCGGTGAGCGGCTCGTTGCGGCGACTGGCGTCGACGAGCAGTTCCCAGACACGGTCTTCACGCAGGCGCTGGCGTCGCTGAGAGGATCTGCCGGCCATGTAACCGCAGAACAGACCAATTGCCAGGATGCTGTAGGCGGTTATCCAGGTCATCAGACCTCCTTGTTGTCGGTGATGACCAGGTCGGCCGGGGCTTCGTCCTCTGCCTCAGGGGCGGGAAGGTCGAAGTAGCGCGGTTCTTGGTTTTCGGCGTGTAGCGGGTTGGTGACGATGATCTCGCCGGTGAGAAGCATGTGCTCGACGACCGGGTAGATCTTGTGCGGCCACTTGGGCATCACGCTGATGAGGTCACCGATGGACACCTGCCGTCCGCGCTCCTTGAACACGAAGATGGTGTTGATGATGGCCTGCTGTGTGGTGCGGTGCTGCATGTTCTTGCGTTCTGCGCTCCTGCCTCCCTCGCGGCCAATGGCGTACATCACCATTAGTGCCACGAAAGGCGGCAACACGTCCAGGACCATTTGCCAGGACAAACTGATCACTCCAGCCTGTTTGTCGAAGGTGCGTATAGCGGATATATTAAAACACAACATTTCTATGGGTGCAAATTAGACCGTTTTGTTGACGAAATCAGTTACAATGAAGGATATGGCAATTCTACTGGCGTTGATCGCCGTTGGCTTCATTCTCCTCATTGCGGAATATCTTGCTCGATATACTTCAATGCACTCCGAGCTTACCCGAAAATTCGTCCACATGTGTGTTGGGACGTTTGTGGCTTTTTGGCCTTTCTTCTTGAGCTGGCGAGAAATTGAACTGCTAAGCGTCGCATTCCTGGCCGTTATTCTTATCTCAATTAGGATTACCGCCTTTAAGGCGATTCACACCTCTCCGAGTAGGGCAATTGGCGAAATTTGTTTCGCCGTTGTTATTGGATTGTTGGCGCTTATTAGCACTACCAAGTGGATTTTTATGGCATCGATGCTGAGCTTAAGTATCGGCGACGCTCTAGCTGCAATTATTGGCGTCCTATGGGGCGAGAGTACTAAATATAAGGTATTTGGTAAGACAAAAAGTGTTATCGGAACGGCCACTTTCTTTGTAGTTTCTGTCGGCATCATGATGACATATGTGCATTTTAGCCCGGACACTGCCGGCTTTACGACACTGTTCCTTGTGCCTGTGCTCGCTACTCTTACCGAGAACGTGGCATTTAACGGCACCGACAATCTCATAATGCCGCTGCTAATCGCCCTAGTATTGGGCAGCGCAGCCTAAATAAGCACAAGCAAAATACTTCCCTGAATGCTATACTGTGCGTATGCTCGCTATAGCGCTTTTTTCGTGGTGGTACACCACTGCTTGGGCCGCTCTAGGCCGACGTATCGAGCGTCGTCTCGACCAAACCCTCGACTTCTTTTCGGTGGGTTTGTTATTGCGTACTCTCTTTGACCCATTTCGCCAAATTGCTGCCGTTAAGGGCCGTGGCTCCTTGGATGTGCAAATGCGAGCGTGGGCAGACCGCACCTTTTCTCGTTTCTTTGGTGCTTTTGTTCGCACCTTATTTATTGTTATTGGTGTTGTCGTGAGCGCTGTCGTGATGATTATAGGCGGTATCCAAATGATTCTATGGCCTTGCGTGCCGCTCTTGCCACTTATTGCTATCGCTGGTTACGTAATGGGCTGGGCGCTATGAGCCCAGAAGTTGTTTACGGCAGTATTCGTGCCCAAAAAGCTCGTTTTGCTGCTCGTTTCGCCACAAGTTCACTGCGAATGCTCTGGGGTGTTGTCGGTGCTATTTTGGTACTTGGCGCAATCGCACTTCTGGCAACGGGTGTCGTAGCAGGTTGGTTCTTAATAATCGTAGCTACGCCGTTCATTATGTTGGCAGCGTGGGCACAAGGTGAGCTTAAGGACATTCCTGTCTCGGCACAGCCCCGAAGTGTGGATGATGTTCTTTCGAGTAGTTTGCTCGGGACATTACCCCGCGAATATACAACTAAGGATATAGCTGCCGCAGCGCTTAAGACGCCCGAGGGCATGTTCTTTGCAGCGCGTTTTGGCTTGCATGCCGATGTTTTTGAAGCAATTTGTGAACACAACAACCTAGACCCCAAACAGGTCTGGCAAAAGGCCGACCAGATTCGATCTGAACTCGGCTTGCCAATGATTAGCCCGGTTTCTGTGCTAGCAGCAATATTACTCGTGACACCGCAAATTGACACCATCTTGGCTCATGTTCAACTTAGTAGTGAAGATATTGTTCATGGCGTGGCGTGGTACCATCACCTACAAGAAGTAATCTCTCATCACGCTGAGCGTAAAAATGACGGAGGCATTGGTCGCGACTGGTCATTTGGCTATACACCGCTTCTGAGCCGGTTTGCAGTCAACATTAGCGAACAGATTGGCTATAACGGCCTATTAACCCGTGATGTTCTTGTTCACCAGCAAATTGTTGATCGTATGATGACACTTTTTACGCAAGGTGGACGCCAGAACGTCGCTTTAATTGGTGGCCTCGGCACGGGTAAAACGACGTTGGTTAAATCACTCGCCCAGCGTCTGCTAGAAGGCGGCCAAAATGTGCCACGTGGACTTAAATTCCAGCAGGTATTTTCACTCGATCCTTCTTCGCTAATTGCACAGGCACATGGTCGCGGCGAGCTCGAGGGGCTTATTCAACAACTCTTCTACGAAGCCTACGCTGCTAAAAACATTATTCTTTTCCTCGATGACGCTCATTTGTTCTTCGAGGACGGCACCGGCTCCGTTGACCTTAGTAACGTACTTTTGCCAATACTTGAGGGCGGATCGCTCCGCCTTATCTTGGCCATGGATGAGCAAAACTGGCTTCGTATTTCGCAGCGCAATGCGGCACTTGCACAATACCTCAACCGTGTACCTGTAGCACCAACCAATGCCGAAGACACGATGCTTATTATGGAAGACCAGCTGATCATGATCGAACATCGACAGCGTGTAACGTACATGTACCAGTCGCTGCAGGAGGCATATCGCCTGAGCGATCGCTATATTAAAGACCAATCAATGCCAGGTAAGGTCTTAACACTTCTTGAATCTGCTGCTGGCTTTGCTGATCAGGGATTTGTAACAGCGCCAGCAGTTCGTCAGGCTATCGAACAGACTGTTGGCGTTAAAGTAGGCACAGCTGACACTGCAGCTGAGCGCGAGACGCTGCTCAACCTAGAAGACGCAATTCATGAGCGAATGATCAACCAGGTGCGCGCCGTGCAAGTTGTGAGCGATGCACTGCGTCGTGCGAGGGCAGGGGTGCGCAACCAAGAGCGTCCAATTGGTACGTTCCTTTTCCTGGGTCCAACTGGTGTCGGTAAGACCGAACTTTCCAAAGCTTTGGCCGCAGTATTTTTTGGAGGGGAAGATCATCTTGTTCGCTTGGATCTTAACGAATACGTTCAGCCTACTGATGTAACACGCCTCATTGCTGACGCTGCCACCGACCCGCACAGTCTAACAGCGCAAATTGCTCGACAGCCATTTAGCGTTGTCTTGCTTGATGAGATCGAAAAGGCGCATCCAAATGTTCTCAACACCTTACTGCAGCTGCTTGATGAAGGCATTTTGCGTGATATTAATAACCGTGAAGTTAGTTTCCGCGACGCCATTATTATTGCCACCAGTAACGCTGGTGCTGACCGAATCCGTCAGTATATCGATGCTGGTTGGAAGATGGAAGACTTCGAGTCTAAATTTATTGATGAGCTTGTGAGCAGTAACCAATTCCGTCCAGAATTCTTGAACCGTTTTGACGAAATTGTGCTGTTCCGACCACTCAACCAGGATGAATTGCTGCAGGTGATCGAACTTATCCTAAAGGGTATTAACAAAACGTTGGCAGTACAGAAAGTATCGGTTAGTGTGGCGGATGATGCTAAACGCTTATTGGTACAGGCTGGTTACGATCCAAAGATGGGTGCTCGCCCAATGCGCCGTATTGTTCAGCGCGCCGTTGAGAATATTGTGGCACGTCGTATGCTCGGCGGTCAGGTAATGCCAGGTGAGCAGATCCAAATTACTTTACAAGATGTACAAGCTATTTTGGGCCAGGAAGCGCGCTCTGATATGCCGGCTCCGCCCCCTCCACCACCTGCAGTGCAACAGACGCCTGACAGTGTTTCGGTTGACCTCCACCCACAATAAAACGCACCCCAGATGAGGTGCGTTTTTGCTAATAGCATGGCTGTTATGATTGTTTTTTGCCACTGGTGTGAGCGCGTAAAGCGTTAAAGATAACCACGACGTCTACGAGTTCCTGAATTGCTGCGCCGTACACTGGTTTGAATTTACCAGTAGAGAAGATGAGCATGAGGACAACGCTTAGGCCAATGCCGATGAGGATACTTTGTCGAGCAATGCCAAAAGTCCTCTTAGCGATTTCTACGCCGTAAGCTACACGGCTGATATCATCTTTCATAATAACGACGTCAGCGGATTCACTGGCTGCTGTTGAGCCGCGTGCGCCGAGTGCAATGCCAACATCACTAGCCGTGAGCACAGGTGCATCATTAACACCATCACCAACGAAAGCTACCGGGCGTAGCTGTGCGGCATCGATAGCGCGCAGTTTGTCACCGGGTAATGCTTCGGCAATAACTTCGGTAATACCAACCTGCTTAGCAATGGCATTGGCTGTGGTCTGGTTGTCTCCAGTAACCATCATAAAGTTGTCGACACCCAAAGCGCTGAGCTGCTCAATAGTCGCTTTACTCTCTGCACGCACTTCATCTTTTAATGTAATAACACCGCAGAAGACACCATTGATGGCAACGAGAACAGCGGTTTGTTTTACTTCGTTCGCTTTAAAGTTTTTCGGCAGGGCAATACCATGCGTTTCGAGCAGATGTAGGCGTCCAGCAATGACTTGCTTGCCGCCAATCATTGCCTCAACGCCATTGCCAGCAATTTCTTTAACGTGCTTTGCCTTGCCAATTTTGACGTTTTTGGCGCGAGCTTCATTGACAATGGCTTGAGCTACCACATGATTTGAACTCGATTCAAGCGTGGCTGCAGCGTGTAAGATATCGGCTTTGCTAGCGTTATTGTAAGTCTTGATAGTATCAACAACGAGATTTCCTTGCGTTAAGGTGCCAGTTTTATCAAAGGCGATAGTTTTGGCACTAGCCAAACGCTCTAATGCAGAACCTGTTTTGATAATAATACCGTGCTTGGCGCTGCGGCTCATTCCAGAAATAACAGCAATCGGAGCAGCCAAAATTAACGGACAAGGCGTGGCTACGACGATCACTTCCAAGAAACGAAGCGAATCACCGCTGAGTATCCAAGCCAAGATTGCAATACCAAATGACACGATAGTAAAGGGGATGCTGTAGCGGTCGGCTAAGCGCACAAATGGTGTCTGACTTTTGCTGGCGTTTTGGACGAGCTTAATGATTTGCTCATATTGGCTCTCGGCAGCTGTATGAATAGCGCGTACGGTGACCTCGCCATCCATATTCACGGAGCCGCTAAGAACGGTGTCGCCGGTTTCGCGTGTTTGCGGCAGGCTTTCACCAGTTAACGAAGCTTCGTCAAAGCTCGCGGTTCCATCGAGAATCGTGCCATCAATAGGTACGATTTCGCCAGGGCGAATAATAATTTTATCACCAGCGACAAGTGTTTTTACGGCAACGTCAGTTTCGGTCCGACCTTTTAGAAGATGTGCCTTTTGCGGTGCTCGTGTCATGAGTGCATCAAGCTCGCGGGAAGCACGTTTTTCGGCGTAGTCTTCGAGACTTTCACCACCTGTCAGCATCAACACGATAACAATAGCTGCCCAATATTCGTGCATAATAACAGAGGTGGCAATTGCTGTAGCTGCGAGTAAATCAACACCATACGTGCCATAACGGACATCTTGGACCATGCCCCAAACAAGTGGCATGAGCTCTATGACTGCAGTAATACCAAGTACCCAGTGAGCTGCGCTGTCGAAGCCTGTTAAATCGAGTATCAGTGCAGCGAGTGCTGCCACCAATCCGAACGTAAATAGTTTATATTCTTTAACAAAATGAATCATGCGGTGCACAGAAATTCTCCCTTACAGAACTCAACTTTTACAACCAGTATAGCAAAAATGATAGCGCAACTTGGTTTAAAACTAGCTGATAAACAGAGGTAAAAAATACTTGCATTGTGTTGCAAAAGTTGTATAATCACTTCCTGTTGCCTATAACGGCAGCACCTTAACAGCTCTCTGTCTCATATGCGATCGATTCCCCGATTATCCGCTGTGCGACTTGTAGTCAGGAATAAGACTACACTGCTTTGCAGTTTTACTCCCTACTACCAGCCAGCAATGCCCTTCGATCGAGAGGAATCTCGCATCATGTCTCTGCTCACCTTCCTTCGTGGTGACCGCTCGACCCGTCCGCTCGCCCCTGAGCCCGAGATCATCGAGGACACCTTCAAGCCGACGCTCGTCACCGAACCGCCCCACGACAACATCGTGCTGCTCGGCGGTGGCCAGAACCTGGTGTTCGTCGACGAGCACCGGTGGTCCATCCGTGGCACCGCCGCGCTCCGTGCGCTGCTCACGCCCCTCCCGGGTGACAGTACGGTCATCACCTGCGTCCCGATGCGCGCTGCGGATCTGCTCTCGCTCGCCAACGAGAACGCCTGGAGCAGCACGCACCGCGATCCCGAGGCCGTCACCAAGGAGAAGGGCCACGCGCTCACCAGCCTGTTCATCGGCAACCTCCTCATTGTGGAGTCCCACAAGCGCCAGCACCCCATCAAGATCAACGGTGGCGGGTCCTGCAACGTCGTGATCCTCACGACCGACTACCTGGACGACATCTGTCGCAGGTACGACTGCCACGCCATGAAGAACCCCCACGAGAACTGCACGTGGCTCGCCTACAAGGAGGTACTGTCCAGCATCTTCCAGACGCGCCGGAACTTCGACCGCTTCGTGCCGTCCGACCAGCAGGTCGACGACATCCTGGACGTCGAGTCCCCCGACGGTGCACTGGCAATCAAGCCCATGGGCGAGATGCACATCAACGCCGTCAGGGCCAAGCTCTCGCTCAACGCCCCCGCGTTGACGTCCGGTACGCACTGACAACATGACACTTGTGCCTAGGCACAAGTAAAGACAGACGAGCTGCCCAGTGCCGGGGAAGGATTGAGGCTTTTGCCTTACATTCTCTCCTCGGCACTGGTCACTCACAACTTCGTTTTAGTATGCCACCCAGCGAGGTGGTTTTTAGTTGTCTAATTATCCAGCTCGAGTTCAATCCGATAATCTTTAATAAAATCTCCGTCAGCGTCCTGATCGGCATCATTTATCCAGGCATGCACCGGCGTCGCTTCATAGATGCGTTGCGGACCACCATCTATAAATTTCTTTGGGTGACTAAACGGTTTGCCTCGCCGTTTTCCGAGTAGGTCAAGCGCGTGTGCGATTTCCTCTTCGCCTTCCAGTATGCGAACAGCGGCCTTAAGGTAAAGACCCACGCCTTCACCTTCTTGTGCTTTGGAATTATAAATGGCAATGAAGGCTTTATGAGTGTTTGCTATATTTTTTGAATGCACCGCATCAGGATGCGAAGACCAATATATTGTGTACCCGTCATGTGCGCAAAAAACAGGTGTATTCCAAGGTTCTCCGCCAATACCAGAAGTGGCAATCGTGGCATATTGTATAGTGTCTAGAAGTTTTTCGGCAATATCTTTGGTGTCCATGCTTTTATCTTAACAAATAAAAAAGACTTCTCGCGAAGTCTTTAAAGTTCATTTCTTGGGGCGAATGATGGGGTTCGAACCCACGGCCTCCGGAGCCACAATCCAGCGCTCTAACCTACTGAGCTACATCCGCCAAAGCTGATAACAGATCTACTTTAACATTTTTAAGCAGAATATTCTAGCCCTGTTTTTAGCTGAAAGTGATATTATGAAGGTAAGTAGCATCGGACGCCTATGATATTTACAAAATAACACTCTTATGGTATTATAATAGTTACGTCCCGGTACACATCTTGCATGTTTATCGCTACGAGCATAGCCGCTACGGGCTAGGCGTAGAAATTTTAAATGAAGAAGGTTTTTTATATGTCTCTTTCAAGTGAGGGTTATTTTCCCCGAAAAAATTGGTTTGATGCGCTTCCTGGCAGCAAAACCCA
>CAZZHV010000036.1:0-11237 GCA_964654135.1 uncultured Candidatus Saccharibacteria bacterium | reverse complement strand
CATTAAAGTATTTAACTGCCTTAGGGTCCGGCTTAAAGCCATTAAGATCGACTTTCTGCATAACGACGTTGGTAGATTTAATGTCGCCGGAGGTTGTCGCCGAACCTTGAGTTCCATCTTCGTTACCCGTTGACGGAACAGAAGCTTCAATACCCTTAATAACGCCCTGAGCGTACTTTTTGAGATTAGTATCGCTTACGAACTTGCCCTTTGGAGCGGCGCCAATTTCGTTATAAACCCATGGTACGTTAGAGAACATTTGTACCATTGCCAGGTTGCCGGGGTCGACGTGGTCTTTTTCGCGGTGGTCAAAGCTGTTGACGACAACTTCTGCAGCACGTCCCTCTGCTGCACTACGTGAAGTTGCAAACTTAGCGCCATAGTCTTGGCTTTTGTCGGCAATGGCTTTGGCATCTTTATGGAGACTAGCAAACGTAACTTTTTTACTTGGATTATCGTAAGGAGCACGATAGCCATCTGTTCTTTGAACGAAAATTTTTGCAAAGCTTTCCCAAGATTGCCCGTGGTCGTCGTGAAGGCTTACGGCGATGTCGGCATTTGCGCTGTTAGCTACTTCGGCACGAGTACGGAATGAGGCATACAGTTGTCCACCCTTGTTTACTTCCGGGTCGTTAACGCTCTTGACGTCGGTTTTAATGTTGTCACCCTTGGTAAGAATAACTTTGTAGCCATCCTTTTGGAGTTGTGCTTTTACTAATAGCGAAACATAGAACATTTCCGCGTTTTCGTTAGGGTTTTCGTAGTCGTGGTCGTGCAGACCGGTATCTGGGTCGACAATAGTCTTGTCTTCACCACTGTGACCTGGGTCAATTACGATAACTGGTCCAGTCTTGCCCCCGGCGCTACTCGTTAAACTACATTCTTTATATTCAGATGTATCGTTGCGATATTGGTGGATTGCCCCTGGATCACCGTCGGCATAGGCGGCTGGCGACATCGAATAGATCGAGAACAGTGCTATAAACACGGCCATAAACCCGAAAAGGTAGCGCTTTAGGTTGCTAGATGAAAATGCCTGTTTCATTACTGTATGTCTCCTGTGCCTAGTTCTGCCATATGTTGCTCTAAGTAGTAAAATCGATAGTGTCGTGCTGCATCTGAGGTAAGGTAGCCCTTCTCGTAACAATTAACATCACTGTCTCCCTTGTAGTTGGGGTTGCCTGGAATTTGACTTTGTAATTCGGTGCCTTCGGCATAACATGGGCCGTAGTCTTTATCGAGCTGGTCCTTGTGCGCTTCGTAGTAATCTTGGTTGGCTGGCCAGTCGAACTCTGGTGTATCCATCATGGCTTGTTCCTCGTCGGAAACAATCCATGGCTTGACTCCGCCGAGACCTACGAGACTAACATTTTGTGCGGCGGAGGCGTACTGGTGCGGCATAAAGATATTACCGATGGTTCCAAACATTTGCTGCGGTGTGCTAAATATTGCAGCCACAGAACCGAGTCCCGACCTAACCATGTCCGCTAGATCGACAAAATTGGTCGGTGCGACGGCAATTGCCTTACCAGTAAGTGAGTATGGATTATCTATTGCAAAGTAACGTTGCATAAATGGTAACTGACTATTTTGTTGGTAGACGTCGTTCATAGCGGCTTTTTGCAGTGCTTGCGTATCTTCCTTA
The DNA here is from genome assembly GCA_964654135.1 of uncultured Candidatus Saccharibacteria bacterium. GTDB lineage: Bacteria > Patescibacteriota > Saccharimonadia > Saccharimonadales > UBA4665 > CAMLQK01. The sequence goes on along the minus strand of CAZZHV010000036.1, from coordinate 9,592 downwards.
CTTCCCGGAGCACCCATTAAGACCGATCTACTGCCATAGGCTTCGTAAGAAGTGACACCAACATATTCTTGGTTAAATAGCGGTACGCCAGTTTCGGTACCCGAGTAATCCAGCCCGGCTGCGGAGCCTACCGCCTTGTCGAGCAGTGAACCAAGCAGCTCACCCAGCCCGATAGTACCGGCAATCTGGAGCCCACCTGTTACAGCTGCTTTAATTCCGGCAATAACACCCTTGGTTGCGCCCGCCGAAATGATACTCAAGAGTACTTCACCACCGGCAATAGAGTACTGGACGTACTCGTTAAGAATGACGTTGCAGGTTTTGTCGGTGAGTTTGCCCTTGAAGCCGTCTGCCCCAAAGGCGTCCAGAATGCCGCTAATCCATGGTCCACCAACCGATGTTGTTTCTATGAATTTGTTAACTTCACCGATTACGTCTTTAAAGGTACCGCTCGGTCCCTCGACGTTCGGGATGTCGCTAATTTGCTGGACATCATCTTTGGTAAGCTTGCCTTCACCCGTCGCCTGTTTGTAGGCCACAGATTTTTCGGCCTCATCGTAGCGAGCGCTGTCTGCCGCCACGGCTTCAGCGGTAACATCACCTTCTGCAATTTGTCCTCGAGTTGTAATTGGGTCTTGCCCCAGTCGGAGAGCTTGCTTTTGGGTTTGCTCAGTAGTCGCATCGAGCGAATTCGAAAGGCTGTGGATAATACAGGCTGCGGTTGTCACAAATACCGCGTCGGAAACCTTTGTAGTTGTGCGTAGTGCCTTTGCCCACGATGTTCTCACCTGACCGGCATTTTTAGCACCGGCTTCGGCTGCTTTTTTGGCATCTTCCTGGGCTTTTTCGGCTTCCTCATCAATGGCGTCTACGCCAGTTTTGGGCCGCTCACTACCTTCGTCTACGGCTTGAATCGTTTCATCTACGTTAAGCTTGCGCGCTTCTTGCGGTGATTTTCCAAAATATTCGCGCGCTTTATCTGCCCACTTAAACATGCGAATGCCCGCCGCCGATCTGAGCGTTTGATAAATCTTGAATCTCTGGAAGAGGCTGTATGAGCCGAGCGCTTCATTGAGAGCGTTCCTCGAGGCTATATTAAACTGTGATCTTACGGTTAGTCTCTCACGATAACTTAACTTATTGTAGTCCTTACTAAACGCTTTATTGGCGTAGTCATTGAGCCGATACTGCGTTCCATCCACGCTCAGCCCTTGGAAAATGTTATTACCGCGAATCTGGTCTAGCTTTGTGCCTTTATCCACTTCAAACTTAACATTTTGGTCGACAGAGAATTGCTGCAGGCGCTTAAGCTGACTTTTGCGCATGCCTTTTAGGTTATCGGCCAAACTACCGGTACTTTTGTCGGTTAGTACGACAGAGTCAAAAATAGTTCTCGAATATGCTTGGCGCATCGAGTATGTAAAACGAGCCATACCAACCGAGCGCAAGAGCTCAGCAAAATGAACATTTTTAAAGTTACCCAAGAACATAAAAATGAAAATAAGTACGCCAACAAAAAGCGCTATTGTGCCGCCGGCAAAACCTGCAGCCCACGCTTTTTTGTGGCCACCGCCACCCTGCTTTTTTTTACCTTTTGGAGTGTCATCTTCACTTGGTGCACCCCATCGCTTCATGGCGGCATCGCCGACTCGAGTTTTCCAGCCAGCCTTGTCGCCTCCGCCGTTCTCAGCGGATGATAATTCTGAACCACTTTTAGCCTTAGACGCAACACCTGAAGAAGCAGGACCAGCGTTGCCGGTGCCCCATGAGTTTTTCTCAGCGTTTTTAAGGTCTGAGCCACTTTTTACAAAGCTATCTTTGTCGTAGGCGCTTGGAGTGCTTCCAAAGTTGCTGCCACCACTATTACTAGGGCTTGCGGCGCTTTGGTCTTTGGCCTTAATCTGGTTAACACTGCCATTCCAAGCTTGACGATCGGAATTAGCCCCTTGGCGTACGCCCTCTAAACGCCGATCAGCGTCTATGCTTTCGGGTGAGTTGTCGTCTTCGTATGGGTTGTAAGCCATTGTTTAGATCTCTACATACTGCCTGGGTAAAGTTGATTCGCGAGGTCAATAGTGCCTTGTGGCTGAGCCATGTCCCCTGCCTGGTTGTTCATCTGTTGAATCTGCATTGGGTTAGTGGTAATAAGGCCGGTTTCCGTCGGGCTTGCGACAACTTGAATGTGGACGTGGTTCTGTCCGGCAAAGAACAGGCCTTGTCCCACTGGGAATTGACTTAAACGTTTCTTTTCTTCCGCTGTTAGTTTAAAGACATCAGAAAGCACGTCAACCGCAGACGGCGATTGCTTAAGCAAGAATTGCATTGAGGCGTTGGCCACAATAGCACGACCCATGCGTGAGCCCATAAAGTCCTCGACGTCCTGAGTAATAGTAGTAATGCCGAGATTGTATTTACGAGCGCGCTTAGCGAGCGAGAACAGGAAGTTAGCTGAGTCTTCGTACTTCATGAGTTGCCAGGCCTCATCTACGACGAGAATGCGGCGTTTTTGATCGCTCTTAGTTTTGTTCCAAATGTAATTAAGTACGATATACATTGCAACCGGACGAAGTTCGTCCTCGAGGTCACGAATGTTGAATACAACCAATGGGTTGTTGATATCGATGTTACTTGGCTGGCTAAAGATACCAGCAAACGTACCGGTAGTGTATTTGCGGAGACGTTGCGCAAGCTGTGGACCGGTGCCACCCATGTGCAAAAGTGTGTCGTATAGATCGCTAATAGTTGGTGGTGGGCTGGTGTGTGTTAGGGCGTCGTTGGTAATACCAGCTTTGGCGTAGGTTTCGATAAGTGCGGCGTCAAGATCGGCCTCTTCTACCGGAGAAAGTGCTGGCGCCATCATGCCGGTGCCACCCATCATCTGAGCTTGAGCACCACCCATCATCAAACGCAGCAATCCGTGCAAAGTGATAAGGTTAGAACGTAGTGCATTGTCTGCTTCTTCGGTGTCGATAACCTGTGGAAGATCAAATGGGTTAATACGTGTAACGGAGCTTAAGCTCAAGCGAACATAGGCGCCACCAACGGCGTCACACATACGCTCATACTCGTTTTCTGGGTCGATAATAAAGATTTCGGTGCCCATCATGAGGCTTCGTAGTGCTTCGAGCTTAACGGTAAATGACTTACCTGCACCAGACTTAGCGAAGACTACTGAGTTGCCGTTTTCCAGAGAGAAACGGTCAAAAATAACCAAACCAGAGTTGTGCATGTTAATGCCGTACAAAATGCCGTTGTCCTGACTAAGGTCGGCACTGGTGAATGGAAAGCTGGTGCTAATTGCGCCAGTCGACATGTTGCGACGAATTTGCAGTTGGTCGGTAAACTGTGGAGTAACACTGTTAAGCCCCTGCTCTTGCTGTGAAGAAGCCGGCTTAGAAAATACCAGTTGCTGACCCAGCATTGATTCAACTTTGTGTGAAACAAATTCGAGTTCTTCCTGGCTGCTTGCGTAAATCGTAAAGTACAGACCAAAACGGAAGAAACGTTCTTCGCCCACCTGCAATTTGTCACGCATTTCTTCGGCGTCCATGATGGCTGCTTGTTTCTGAGGGTCGCGAACACGTCCCTTCTCGTTGTCAATTTGGATGCCAGCTTCAAGTTGGGTTACCTTTTTGCGGAGGTTGTCGAGGACAACTTGGCTTTCGACAGGATAAATGTACATAGATAGGTCGATAACCTCGTCGAGATTAACCATAGCGCTCAACCAACCAGTGTAGAGCTGACGCGGATAACCGTATACGAAGTACGTTCGCGCCAAGCGTGTGCCAAGCTGGAAGTAGCTGGCACTAAATTCGAGAGAACTTGGGGCAATAAAGTCACGAAGGGCGGTAATACCCTTACGAAATGCTGCTTCAACTTCTTGTTGCTCGCGTTGTTGCTGTGCTTGCGCCAGTGCGACTGGGTCGAGCTGCTTATTCTTCTTAGCCATTACTGAAGCTCCCTTTGCATGTGAGGTTGGACTGCTGAGCCGCTACCCTTTGTAATAACATCTGCGTCGAACTGACTGAAGTCCTTGAGTTGCTGACGAGTGGCAGTATCTGGGTTGTAGGTATCGTAGTAGAGTTCAATTAGTTCTTGTGTGTCTAACGGCAAACCTTGGATGCCAGACTGCAACAGACCACTCAAAACTGCTTGAACACGGTTGCGGAGTTCTGTTTTAGCCTTCTCGAGGTCTTCTTCGTTAATAACGACGTGCTGTTCTTTTTTGTCAAACAGGCCCACGACACCAGTTATAAAGTTTTTGCTCTGCGTAAGTGCTTTTTGGACATCAACAGATGGGAAATATGGAATAACCACATAGAATTTCTTGTCCATAATGTTGGTTTGTTGACCAAGTTGGTCGATGTAGCTAATGTAATCTTCCATAAGGAGCGCCAAAAGCATGTTGTCGTGCTCAGATCGGATTTTGTCGAGCTTGGTGATGTATGGTTGCAAATCAACCTTTTGTGAGCGAATAAAGATCTGAATTGGGAAATAGAGTGAGTTTAAGAACCCTTGGTAGCTAAACTCTACGGCCTCTTGCTCGCCTTGGCTCATAAGGTCAAAGTTAATAGACTTGACCATGACAACAGAGCGATATGAACCGTCGCTCATAATAACGATACCGTCACGGATCTCTGCGATTTGCAGCGTGTTTTGGGTGCTGTTTGGATTGGTCGCCTGAACAGGTGCTGTTCCCGGCTTAGTTGTTACGGCACCAGATACGGTAGCTACTTGTGGCTGAGCTTGGGCCTGCTGAGGTGCTGTGGCGGTGCCAGGCATCTGTGGTGCATTCATCTGTTGGAATGAGGGAGCTTGTGAAAATTGCTGTGCTGCAGGCGCAGGTTGTGCCTGCGGAGCTGGCGCACCAGAGTTAGATTGCATGGGTGCATCAAATGCAGGTACGTGTTGCGGTACTGCAGACACACCTGGCTGGCTTGCGTAAGTTGGCTGGCCAGCTTGATTTGGGGTCGGAGCGCCCATTTGTGGCTGATTGTATGAAGAAGGATTCATGAAAACCTTTAGTTACCCCACCGTAAAATAATCGTATAGCTTAATGTAACGAAATAACCACCTCATTTTGTAGCTCCTCTTTGTGCTTGTTTGCTTGACGCGCGAGAGTAGCTACATCCAGGTCATCGTTGCTTGCAAGTTGTAGTATAGCAGGGTCCGGTGCCTGTGTCACCTGACTTGGCTGGGTTTGTTGCTGATCAATGCGAGGTGGCTGCGGCGCTTGGGCCTGCTGAGGCGCACTCGCCTGATATTGACCAGGCATGACCGGTGTCGGCCACGTAGGTGCATAACCTTGTTGTTGCTGTTGTTGAACTTGTGGCTGCGGCTGAATAGTTTGACCCATAGGTGGCATTTGCTGCTGGCTTGGCATTGCATATGGCTGCTGTGTCATTTGTGTTGGATCCATGGTCTGAGCAGCCTGTACTTGCGCCTGTGCTGCTGCAACCGCATCTTTTTGCTGCTGTTGTAGCGCAGAAAGCGGCTGAAGGTTGTGGTAGTGCATTGTTGGATCAACGCTCTTACTGCGCTCTTCTTCTTGGCGAAGTTTTTCAACAATTGCCTGTTCGTCTGCAGTTGGATCACCAGGAGCAACTGGTAGTTCGGAGGTCGGAGTGCCTGGTGTTACAACCTGTGTATTAAAGGTGACGGCATTAGTTGGTACTGTTGCTACATTTCCGCCGCCTGGCTGGTTTAAGAACCAGTAGTCTGCTGCCGGTGCGTTGCTTGCAGTACCACCAGCTGCTGGCGCACTACCCTGTTGAGCAGGTGGCGGGGTTGCGTTTGTAGACTGCAGATGGTCAAGAATTTCCTGACGGTGTGCCTTTGTGCTCGCTTCGATCATAGAATCAAATTGACGTGCAACTGGGTTGTTTTCTTCCATCATGTCGTCAGACGCCTGTACGTCGAAGTCCGGCACGGCTTGCGGCAGGCTGGCCATATCAATAAGACGGTCAGAATCAGGCACACTTTGCAGCGGGTTTTGTTGCTGGAACATGTTTACGTTCACATTCTTAATTGCCCAACCACGGCTGTCGATAGTATCTGCAAGAGCACGCAAGCGGTTCTGGACCTCTGTTTGTGTCAGGCCGTTTGTGTAATTTACCTGCACCTTCTTTGGTGCGGTGATAGTTACGAGTTCCTTGACGCCACTTTGGTTCCAAATACGCCGACGAGGTTTAACCAGGAAGCGAATCTTCGCTAAAGCCCAGATTTCAGTCGGTTGGTCGCGACTCCATGGCCATGCAAAGAATCCACACAAGCCTGCGATAGGCAGGAATACAACTGCCATAAATGCAGCGCCCTTGGTAACAACCAGGAAGGTCATGTAGAGCATGAGTACACAGGTGCCTGCGTACACAAACTGACGGAACGTTAGTGGTCCGAGGAGCTTGTCCTCTGCCTCAATGTCTTGGATTACTTTATATGTTGCCATAGTTATCTATTCTATTGTACGTTACTTACTAATCGCGGTCAGGTAGACGTGGATCATTTAGATCGCCACCGTTGCTGCTGTTACGTGAATTGCGGTAAATCTCAGCCTGTTGCTGCATGTGCGGCATAGGAGCCGGAGCTGCACCAGTGGTATTAACGTTCTGGACGTAGCTAACTCGTGTTTCGCCAGTTGCTCTGTCGGTAGTCTCTTGACGGTTATATACAACTTGCTGCTGACCCTGTCGTGGCGAAGACATATTAGTAACTTGGTTGATGATGTTTGGACCAGAGTAAGAGCCATCTGCACGGCGTTCGCCACGGTCGGGAGCGATAATGTTGTTGTGAATCGTCTGACTGTGAGCAGGTGCAGCGTAGACGCCGGCAGTTTGCTGGAAGTTCTTGATCTGCTCAGTAAGCGCTGCGGCTTGGCCTTCGAAGCGTTGGCGATCGGTTTCGTTCGTAGCACTACGGGCTTGAGCATGAACAGCATTGAGCTCGCTGTAAAGATCGTTGGTAATGTTCTTAATACTTGCACCCTTGTCACGTGACAATGTGGCACCATCGGTGTTCTGGAAGGCTTTGACGCCAAGTGTGCGGTAATTCTCGGCAGTAGGCGCTGTGTGAACGAGGTTGCCGTTGGCATCGCGAGTGCTGTTCATGGCACGAGCTTCTGCGACAGCAGTATCGTTAAGATCCTGGAAGCTTGGACCACCAAGGTCGCTACGACCAGCCTTCTTGGAAGCGCCACGGGCGTCACCAACCATAGCGGCAATCATACTTTCGTTGCCACCACTAGCACGTGCAATAGTCTGGAGCATCTGCTGTGAGTTGTCGTAACCAGTACCGGTAACGGCCAATTGTTTGGCAGCGTATACTTGGCGAGCCTTGCCCCAACCACCATTAGCTTTGGCAGCTGACATTGCCCTGTCAACACGCGCAGTATCTTCTGTGCCGTCTTCGTTGTACATGTTGTAGTCACGAGCCATGTTACGACGTGCGTCGGCACTGTTGTTATATGACTGTGCACGGAGCATGTCGTCGTTAAACTGACCAGCTTGACCGGCATCACTCTTGGCATGTTGTGCACTGAGTAAGGCCATGCGCTGTTCGTATGCTTCCTTACCCTTAGCGCCCATACCAAAGTTACCGCGTGCACCAAGTGCTGCGTTAGATGTAATGCTGTTTAGTCCACTTGCAACTTTTCCACGTGCAAGCCCACTACCAAAGAGCTCACCAGACTTGGCACGTTGACCTCGACGTTGAATCTCGTTTGTGCGGTAGTTCTTGAGGCGGTCAAAGCCACCCTTAGACTTGTCGTTTACAAAGCCAATAAGTCCAGCAACGCTACCACCGATCTTCGAGAATAGCACTGGGATCGACATAATAGGTAATACCAAACAAGCGAACGAAATAATACCAAATGGATCGCCGTTGTCACCCTTGTTGGATACGGCCGCAGTTACCTGGCCGAGCGTTACGGCTAACGTAAATACCGGCCCCATCAAGAGCAACCCTATAAATCCGTCTCGCCAGAACTTACCCATTTTTTGGGTGTTCGGCATAATAAAGCAAGCAATAAACAGTGGTGCGCTCATAATTGCAAAGATAATAAGCATACGACGAACAACCAGGGTTATCCAACCCACGGCTAGAGCTAAGAAGATTGTACCAGCGTAGCTAAGGATACCGAATGGTCCAAGCACTGCAATTGCACCAAGAATCACCAACCACTGGCCTACAATGCTCCATGGTTTGTCATGGTGTGCGGCACTATTAATAACATCGTGGAACGGCCAGCTAACAAGGCTCGCTATCCACGCGCTGATGTTGTTAAAGAATTGGACAACAAACTTCATGAGCCACCATGAAATGGCAATTAAGATCACACTAATCAATAATCTTGGCAGGACTTTACGAATAGTATACGCGTCAAAAATGGCAAGCCCAGTCGCTTCGCTTACGACCATAATAATACCGGCGATAATAATTAACGAAATTGCCAATACACGGAACGAGTTCCAGGCACTGTAATAGGCACAACTAGTGTCACCTGTTGCTTTACAGGCGTTAGATCCGCCAAAAATACCCTCTACGTCGTTCGCTAGCCAGCTGGTTACAACTGCCTCAAGCTTATTAATAGCCATGTTGGCTGCGTCAAACAATGGACAAGCGACCCAGCGCAAACCCCAGGTGTCTATCGGACAAGTATCCGTTGGCGTAGTGTTGTCGCTGTTGCTTGCTTTACCAGCATCAACGGCACCTGCCTTAGATGTATCAACCTTAATAACCTTAATTTGCTTTTGGCCATTCCAGCTACCAGAACCAGTAATTTCAGTAAGTGCTGCATAGCTATCGTAACCGATGTCGGCGTTGATTGGCTTGTGCTGGGCATCAACACTATTATTGGTTGGCTTTCCAGCTGTCCATACTACGAAGTTGGTGCCACTGCTAAACTGGGTTACCCAAGCGTAGCTGGCGGCCTGACCGGCATTACTGTCACATTTAGGGACCTTGACCTTATTGGCGCCGCTTCCTGCCTCGGTATCGGCTGGTACATCGACGGTCTTACTGTCATTTGGTTTAACGTCGTCAACGATAGCAATATTTGTTCCGCTACCCTTGGTCATCTGAGCGCCACCAGCAGTTGGACAGAACCAGCCCAGCGGTACAAATACAACGTTTTTAGCGTCTACAAGGTTGGTGTGATCAGCGTCGGCCCATACAAGTGGTGTAGTAACTGCATTGGCAGCATACGCATGCTTCGTTGGCAATAAAACTGTTACAGCTGATAAAACGACAAGAACCAATGCAAAGAGCACAGGAACTGTCTGTGAAATGCGTTTGAATGAGATAGTCATGACTCTACTTATGTTCCCACCCCTGAGAATTGATAATGATTTGCCATATAAAGGCCTCCACCCAACTATAGCACATATGTACCCGTTTTAAGTCAAAAATAGTAGCTCCTATATATGAACGAAAGTTGCATATATAAAAGACACGCTTTTTGTGTGTGAACGCGGCGGAGGTAAAAGATATATTGAGATAGGCTGGATTGCCCACAGAATATACTTCTACCTCCACCGCGCGACCAACGTTTACATCGCACCCTAAGGGCACGGCTTACGCAGTCTTGTCACACCTCACT
>CAZZHV010000035.1:0-11903 GCA_964654135.1 uncultured Candidatus Saccharibacteria bacterium | reverse complement strand
TGCTCTACCAACTGAGCTACACCCCTATGGAATAGTCCTATAATAAACTATTTGCTCATCGTTGTCATCAGTAACTGACCATTATGTTTAAACTTCTACTACGATATAGGCAGCCTGCGCAATGAGGCTGCCTATATTCGGCCAAATAAAGCTTTAGGCAACGATTGCCGCGTCGAAAGCTGCCGTAGTCTCGGCGGCTACAGTAACTTCCTCAAAAAGTTCCAGCGCGCTGCCGCCCAAGTTTCGGGTAAACTCTTCTACAGGAATGTTTGATGTTTGTTCTGCTAAAGATACTTGGTTAAAATTGACCATCATTGCCCCCTTGTTTAGACTTTTAGTATACCATAAGTACTATGCCCGAAGCACTTACCGAGCCACCGTTTCCACCATATGTCGAACAAGAGGTGTTGACACTGTATGCCAATGTACGTGCCGAAAGGACTGCCACAGTAGAACGGTCCGAGCCGCATATTGGTCAGATTATTATCAAGAGCGTTACCGACTGCAATCAGCGGTGCAGTAGTAATGAGCCCGGCAAGGGCTATGATTGTTACGAATATGTTGATGATTCGTGGCGCGACCTGCCTCCGGTTATGCCAGATGAGGTTGTGGCGCAACTTGGCGAAACTATGGGTATCTACGCTGCCGAGCATCGGCTGAAGGCTATCGAGGGTATTTTTCATGGCGGCGAGCCGCTTTTTACCAAAGGTGAGCGGGCTGAATCGTATTACGGCAGAATTCTTCCGATATTAAAGCAAGCCGTAGCTCAAGCGGCGCCAGATACTGCGCTAAGAATTGGCATGCACACTAATGCCACGCTATTGCGCGAGCCAATTCTTGATGTGCTAAAAGAGCATGGCGTAGCAATCAGCGCCAGCGTTGACGGGTCGCAGCCAGCCCACGATCTCAATCGAGTTATTACGCATAACGGTCGACGGCTGGGCACGTTTAAGCTTGTGGAGCGCGGACTCAGTTTTTTCCGGCAAGACAAGTACCGCGATATGCTTAAAGGTATTATTTCTGTTATAGATCTGCGAAGCGACCCCCGTGAAGCCGTACGCACCATCGCCTCTTTTAACCCAGGCAACGCTGAATTTCATTTGCCGTATGCTACGTGGGATAACCTGCCGCCGGGCTTAGCGGGGCTCGCATTTGATAAGCAACACAAGACACGAGTAAGCCAGCCACTTTGGGAGTCGGCGCATAGCACGCGGGGTGTATCGTATGAGCAATGGCAATTGATGGGCATCGTCCGTGGCACACCCTATGCCGATTGGCTATTAGATGCCTATGACGAAAATAACAAGCTCGAGCATCCACTCAATATTCGTTTCTTTGATTCAATAAAACGACTGTCCTTGGGCGGCACCAGCAAGACCGAAAGTATTGGGCCGCTGGGCGGAAGTGAGGTTATTGTGCGCACCGATGGCTCGATTGAGCTGCCCGACGCCTTACGAATGGCCTACCCAGGAGCCGAAAAAATGAATCTGCGCGTTGGCGAAAACAGTCTGCAGCGTGTTGAAATGCTTATGAAGGTAGCAGGTATGTTGGGCAGAAAGAGTGTTGCCCAGGCTTGCTCCAACTGCGATATTTTGTCAATTTGCGGTGGGGGACACTTGGTGAGCCGCTACTCCGAGACTCACGGGTTTGATAATCCATCGGTGTACTGCGCAGATCTCAAGGCTGTAATTGGAACTATTCGCGCAGAGACTATAAACGAACCGGCGACAGTCTTGGCATCACTTATGGCAAAGCGGCCCGCGGCAAGCACGTCTAAACACACTAAGACCACAAACTATCCGATCACTAAGCCGAGTGATTACGCCCTCATTTTGCACGATATTGAAGATCTGGCATAAGGTAATCGCCACGCAAATACCTCAAAAACACTAAAAAACCACGCGATATGCGTGGAGATAATACGGACTTTAGTCGTTTAAGAGCTTGCCGCGGGTCAGGTTACTAAGCGACGATAACCTACATGACCCGCAGCAGTGCTCAAAAACTAAACGACATTGGTAAATATACCGTAAATCTGCAGTTTTGTCACCTGGATTGTGGTGCTAAGCAAGCATTTTCTACAGTAATGTTTGCTAATGCCGTTTGGTAAACCTCCCAGCCTTCTTGTAGTACTGGCCGAAGATCTGGCATTTTTTCTTGCAGTATTGTATTGGCCAACATCCACGATTGCGTCAGGCTGCCGTCGCTAAATGTGTATCTTTCTGTGGTTTCGGTTGGCACAAAGCCGCATCGCTCCAGCGATTTGTTTGCGCCACGGTTGTTAACTGATGTTTCTGCAAATAGTGCATGTGCGCCTTGTTCCTCGAACGCATAGTGGGCAATTGCGAGTTTTGCGATGGTCCCAATCGAGCGTCCCTGCCATTCGGCGGAGAAGATGCCCGTATGAACTTCCTGAACGCCCCACATCCACTCAGGTTCTTCGGGTGTGCCCACATTACTCGCGCTTGTGCCAATTGTGCCGACAAAGTTTTTTGTAGCTAGGCCTCCAATGTACATTCCCCAAACTAAAAACGCTTCGTCATCTCGGTCTGCCTCGAAATACGCTTCTGCGGTAACGAGATCTTCGAAAGCGGCCGGAGGGTTATGTTGAGTAAATGCCTCTGGTAGTGGTATGTATTGCACCATCTCCGACTCTGTAAAGGGAGCTAAATGGAGCGTGCCAAAGTCAGTTTTATCGGTGTCGACTATAAGGTGTTCGGTGGTTATCATTGCAACTAGTTTTATAGAATATCTTGTCTAATTTGTCTATTATTAAATCTCCTAAAAGCTCTGTTCGCTTGAGCTTCTCTTATGAAATTGGGATATTTAATTAGTTTTTAACTTTTCACGTTGTATTATTTAAGAAGTAGATGCAGCACCTATATTTCTATGAAAGTACTTATAGTCGAAGATAACCAACTACTCGCCGCGAGTTTGCAGAATGTCTTGAAGGATTCCTTCATCGTAGACGTCGCAAGCACCGGAGAGCAGGGGCTCGATCTAGCTATGCGCACCAGCTATGGTGTCATCGTGCTAGACCTGGGACTCCCTGACATGGACGGCCAACATTTGTGTCGAATTCTTCGAGACCGTGGAAATATGACACCTATCCTGATCGCTACCGGCGAAAAGGATCCCAAGAAGTGTGTGCAACTTCTTGATACAGGCGCTGACGACTACGTTACAAAGCCGTACAATACCGCAGTTATACTGGCTCGTCTGCGCGCACTCATTAGACGAGACCCACGTATTAACAAGGACGCCAGGTTAACTGTCCGTGACTTGGTCCTCAATACCGACAATCGCCAAGTAGAGCGTTCCGGGCAGGCCATTATATTACGCAAAAAAGAATTCGATATTCTCGAATATCTTGTACGTAATCGCGGTCGCGCGGTAACACGTACGATGATCCTCAATCATGTGTGGGAGGCGGGCAAGGAAAGTTGGAACAACACCGTCGACGTACACATCAAATATCTCCGCGATAAGGTTGATAAACCATTCGCCAATGAGGATCCGATTATCAAGACGGCGTACGGCATCGGTTACATGGTCGATAACAGCGAATAAACGTATAAGGGGGAACAAACGATGAAACAAACTATTTTGAGCATTCTGACCAACCCAGAAGCTCGCACTACTAGCACAATTGAGCAGGGTGTCAGCCAAGAATACAGCGCTGGCCAACCGTGGTTCGATGCTGCAGAACAGTAGCATGCGCCCCTCAGACCTTCAGGGTCTGAGGGGACAATCTATCCCTACGACGTACGATAGTGACTCCAAAAATCGTATGTTCATTTTTCGTGTCGTGCTGGTTGGTACGCTCAGTTTTACTGGTTTGTTAACGTTGTTGCTCTTTATAAGTTATGCGCTAGTCGGAAACGACTTCGTGCTTACTCGTTTGCTTGTCGCGCTCGCCGGAATGGTCTACCTAGGCTTTATCGCTACACTTACATACCAATTCCATGCTTACAAAACTGCAATGCCAATGTTCGTACTGTTCTACGCTGGCATTGCAGCGGCGAGCACCTGGTTTTGGGGTCTTAACAGCGTCTTTGCCATTTTGCTGTGGGGTTTGGTGATTGTACTTGGTGGTATTATCATCCGGGCTCGATATGCCTTGTATATGGCAACTATCGCAACTGCTGTCCTTATATGGACACAAATCGCTATTAACAATGGTCATCAGCTAACGCTGACAAACATGCCGCCAACCAACATTGGTGAGGCACTCGGTTACAGTATTATCTTTTATGTCATTGCGCTCTTATGCTGGCTGTACGGCAACCAGATGGAGCGTTCGCTCTACAAAGCGGAGCGTGCCGAGTTTATTCTACAGGGCCAAAAGAACAACCTTGAGGCAATTGTCAAAAAACGCACCGATGCACTAGAGAAAAAACGGCTCGAGGAAATGGCTCAGCTGTATCGCTTTACTCAGGTTGGTACATTGGGAACGGGCCTACTCCACGATATGGCCAATTATCTGACTACCTTAACGCTCGACATCGAAAACCTGCACGACAAAAACAATTCCGAGACGCTCAAACGAGCCAGCGATACCATAAAGTACATTGATACCATGGTTGATACTGTCCGCGATCATCTGCAGGGTGAGTCCCGCGAAAAGCCCTTTAACAGCGCCGAAGCTGTGGGTACCGTTATTCAGACGCTGCTCAGCAAAGCTAATCACGCACACGTAGCGCTCGATTGGAAAAAGCCGGCTAGCACTAAGGAGCTCACAGCCTACGGTGACGTTATTCGTTTTAACCAGATCATTACAACGCTCGTTTGTAACGCCATTGAGGCCTACCAACCGAATGATACAGATAAGATTGTACATATCTCTATCGAAAAGGATGACGCTAATGCTGTGATTAATGTCACAGACAAAGGCAAGGGGATTTCGGACACTAAACGTAAACAAATTTTCGAACCGTTTAATAGTACCAAGAAGCAGGGCATGGGTATCGGTCTGTTCCTTGCCAAACAAACTGTAGAATCATCGTTTAAGGGCAACATCAAGCTCGACCCAGAAACTGACCGTACCAGCTTTACCATTACCATTCCACTACACTCATGAACCCTACAAGACAGTCACAACCATCACTAGGCAAACTAAAGCGCCAGGCAACTCGGGCGTGGTTAGAGAGCGCACCACTGCACGAAACATTTATCGTGCTCAATGCGCTGCATGCTCACGATAGTGACCTCATATCGGGTGATCACTTGGCAATTGCCGTGCAACGCCTCCTAAAGGCCGAGCAGCAGCCTGGTGGGCCATATAGTGATGAGGCTGAGCTGGATTTACTCACCAATGCTGCAATTGCGCATTTTGCTGGTTGGGCCGCCGGGCCGCTAGAGCCGACTATTGTGTATATCAAACAGCGAATTGTTGACAATCCATGCGTGTCTCGCATTACCTACCACCAGCTGAGTGGCGTCCCAGGTCTCCGCGACAATTTATCTGTGGCCGTAAGCTGCGACGACGAAACTCTAACAGAAACCGGTCGGCTTGGTGCTGACTTTTACGCCGCAACCCTCAAAAAGAGCGGTGCCGAGCGCAACGCCGACATTATGTACAGCCATATGAACGACGAAATATTTTCACGCGTAGAACTTGAGCTCAACGTGTACGGCGAGGAGATATCCAAACTTGGCTTAGAAATGCTCGAGAAAATTCGCCGTGCCAATAGGAACTACGAAATTACGCTGTTGTCTGCCTATTTTGCCGACTCGCTAACCTACCCGAGTGACCAAAGCGCCGTCGTGACGCAGTTGGGCGCCGCCAATCTTTACTGCTGGATTGCGTATATGCTGTACGATGCCATGCTCGATGACAAACGCGACACCAGCGCTTTGCCACTGGCCAATATTGCTCACCGCAAATCACTCGAGCTGTATCGTTCGGTTTGTTCCGATCCCAACATGCGCAACTTCGTTGACTACGCTTTTGACGCCATGGATGCCACAAACGCCTGGGAGGTCTACAACACGCACCGCGAACCAGGAACAATTCCCGAATCAATGCCGATCTTTGGCAATCTCTACCGCCTAAGCCACCGATCTTACGCGCACGTGTTGGGGCCACTCATTATCGCCAGTCGCGTTCACGATATTAACTCAGAAGCTAAGCAACTGCTGCACGATTCGCTCATGCAATATTTAGTTGCACGCCAGCTCAACGACGACTGCCACGACTGGCAAGAAGATCTGCGCGCCGGACGCATTACCCACGTCGTAATGACACTCATTAAGCACGTGTACGGCCGCAAGCTACCGGTTGGCGAGAAAGCCAACATCGAGGAACTCCAAAAGATCTTTTGGGATCGCTGTGGCGAAGAAATGAGTCACGAAATTCAAAAGCACATCCACCAGGCCAAAGAAATGCTACTCAAGAGCCTGCTCGTTACAGAGGAAAGCCAGTTTATGAAGCTCTACGATGACATCGACCGTTCGGCTATTGCATCGCGCACACTCAAAAAGCGCGGCACCGCGTTTATAAAACAAGTTACCAAAGACAAGCGCGTTTTAGGCTGATTGGTACCAAGCAAAGTCGCTTAAGCCCGTTGCAATAGCACACTCGGTGCCAGCAGGTAGTTCGAGCACATCGCCAGGTTGCATGGAGTAACGTTTACCATCCACGGTAAAGTTGGCAGTACCCTCGACGCCCCATATGCGGGTAGCGTCGCCGACGCGAATCGTTTGTTCATCGTAAGCTTCGATGTCGTGTCGCTCAGCAGCAATTTTGCGGGCCTCTAGGAACTCCTGAAGCTCTTCTTCGGCTGATTCGTATACTTTTGACCATCGATATTTTTTTAGATTCATGTAACCAGTATGACACATTTTGTTCGCTCCGGGGTTTCCGTTTGGAGGAAAATCTGGCATACTTGTATTTGATGTCCAAGGTTATACCAACAAAGCCACTACTAATTATGCTCTATGGCTTCCCCGGAGCTGGTAAAACCTACTTCGCGCGCCAATTGTGCGACCACCTCCAGGCAGCTCATATTCAGGGCGACCGCATCCGCGGTGAACTTTTTGAAAACCCACAGTACGACAAAGACGAGAACCAAGTTATTGCCCAGCTCATGGACTACATGACGGGTGAGTTCCTTGGTGCCGGTATTAGCGTCGTGTACGATACTAACGCTATGCGTTTAAGCCAACGTCGCCAACTTCGTGAAATGGCACGCAAAGAACATGCTCAGCCTGTTCTTATTTGGTTCCAAATAGACCACGAGAGTGCAATTGTACGCGTTACCAAGCGCGACCGTCGCCGTAGCGACGACAAGTTTGCAATGCCACTCGACCGTGCTACGTTCGACCGTATCGCCGGCGGCATGCAAAACCCAGAGATTAACGAAGAGTACATTGTTATTAGCGGTAAGCACACCTTTAACACTCAGCTGAGTGCCTTTATGAAGCGTTTACGCGAGCTCAACCTTGCTTCTCAAAACGAAATCTCAACCAAGCTCGTAAAGCCTGGTCTGGTGAACCTTGTTCCGAACCCTACTGCAGGGCGCGTCGATATGAGCCGACGAAACATCGTCATTCGATAACTTTTCATGTCTGTTAAACACGTTGATATTCCAAGTATTGGCACCGTTGCCATGTATAAACGTAAAGGCAATCGTAGTCTTCGTTTAAGTGTGGGGCTTAATGGTGAAATTCGTGTATCGTTGCCATATTGGGTGCCGTATCGCGCTGCCGAAGAGTTTGTAAAAGCCAAGTCTCGTTGGATTCACGAAAACGTACACAAACAAGGTACCGCTCCCATTGCTCACGGCGAGCATATTGGCAAAAATCACCGCATCTATTTCTCGGGTGAAGACGGCCGCAAAACGGTCAGCACCAAGGTATATAGCTCCGAAATTTACGTATTACATCCCATAACAGTAGCTTCGACGCACGAAACCGTGCAGTCCAAAGCTCGTCAAGCAAGTATTCGGGCACTCAAACGCGAAGCCGAAAAACTTTTGCCGGAGCGACTTAATCAGTTGGCTGCTGAGCATTTCTTTTCGTATAAAAATGTAACGGTTAAGCAGCTTAAGAGCAGGTGGGGAAGCTGCAGCTCTCAAAAAGAAATTACGCTCAATCTGTTTCTCATGCAGTTACCCTGGCCGCTTATCGATTACGTGCTCCTACATGAACTGACTCACACCAAGGTGATGAGACACGGCCCGCCGTTCTGGAAAGAGCTCGAGGAGCACCTGCCAAATGCCAAGGGATTGCGCAACGAAATTAATACGTATCAACCAATTCTCACTCCAAAGCCACTAACTGTGGCATAATATAAGCACTATGATGAAACGTATCCTGACCCGCCGCCGTACCCGTGCAATCGATGTCGAACATGAACGTCTAACCAGCCTCATTAACAGTATGGCTGACGGAGTAATCGCGGTAGATGGCAAGATGCACGTCGTTATCTACAATGGTGCCGCCCTGAACGTTCTAGACCTCAACAGCAGCGTACACGGTAAACCGCTCAAGTCTATCTTGAGTCTCTTTGATAAAAACGGACAAGAAATTGACGTTACAAAGCTCGTTGACGAAGCTACTACCGCGACATCACGTCGTGACCTGCTACTTCATTACAAAGATGGCAGTACAGCCAACCTTTACCTTAGTATTGCGCCAGTACACCTTGGTTATGGTCGCGACGGCCAACGCGGTTCGGTACTCCTTGTGCGTGATATTACCCGAGAAAAATCACTCGAAGAAGAGCGTGATGAGTTTATTAGTGTGGTTAGCCACGAGTTACGTACTCCAATTGCCATTTCCGAAGGTAACATCAGTAACGCTTTATTTATTGCCGAAAAGACGAAT
Source organism: uncultured Candidatus Saccharibacteria bacterium (assembly GCA_964654135.1). GTDB lineage: Bacteria > Patescibacteriota > Saccharimonadia > Saccharimonadales > UBA4665 > CAMLQK01. The sequence continues at coordinate 3,074 of CAZZHV010000035.1, read as the reverse complement.
GATATCGAGCAGATCAAAGCGGCGCTCAAACAATCCCACGACCAGATTTTATTCTTGGCCAGCATGGTCAACGACTTGGCAACGCTGTCTCGCGCAGAGCGCGGCAAGCTCAATGTAGACATTGCACCAATAGATATTCCAACGTTGGTTGCCGAGCTAGCTAAAAGCTATGAGGGCGATGCCAAGGCTAAGGGTCTTGAACTTAAAACCGAAATTAAGGGCACTATTCCGCCGCTGTTCTCGGGACAACTCTATGTCCGCGAGGTACTCCAAAACTTCATCACCAATGCTATTAAGTACACCGAAAAGGGCTCTGTTACCGTTACCGCTCAACCCGAAGAGAAGGGTGTGTGCTTTAAGGTAATCGATACCGGCATTGGCATTAGTAAGAGCGATCAGGAGAAGGTCTTTGACAAGTTCTTCCGCTCAGAAGACTTTCGCACCCGTCAGCATAATGGCACAGGCCTTGGGTTGTATGTCACACTCAAGCTAGCTCGTCTACTGCATGCCGAGATTGAACTCAAAAGCCAAATCGACAAAGGTTCAACTTTTAGTATTTTTATCCCGAACCTCGCCGTTGCCGATGTAGCTCAGCCAAAGCCAGAAACACCTTCGGCGACTTAAGCTGCTTTATATAATCATTGACATGATCTAAGGCGCACTGTATAAAACATAGCAATCTGCACGTTTTGTTGCGTCACATTTGACGCCCTTCACGGAAGGAGTTGTACCTTGATGTCTTCGACGCGAGTCGGCAGCCGTACCCGCGGCAACTACGCCGACATGATGAGCAAGAGCGCGTTCATGACGCTGGTGACGTTCTTCACACTCGCCGGTGTCGGTTTCTGCGCGTTCTTCGCGGCCATCTCGCACAACTGGAACCTCCAGGCGTGGTCCAAGGGGCAGGTCCTGATCTTCATGATCGGTCTGTTCCTGGTGGCTCTCGGTGGCACCTGGCTGTACAACGTGTCCGACAGGCCGCTGTTCTCGGCCACAGGCTACGCACTCGTTGCGGGTCCGTTCGGTCTGATGATCGGTCCGGTGCTCGGCACGTTCGCGCCCAGCCACATCGCCAAGGCCTTGGTCATCACCCTGGTCACGACCGCGGTGCTCGGCGTACTCGGCGCGATGATCCCGGAGGACCTCAACCGTTGGGCGCACTACGCGTTCGGCGCGTTGCTCATCCTGCTGCTCGGACAGTTCATCGTGCCGTTCCTCGGCGTCGGTGCGCTGCACCTGTGGGACTGGGTCGGTCTCGTCGTCTTCGGTGGTCTGGTCGTGTTCGACTTCAACCGTGCCATGCACGAGGAGCGGACGCTGGACAAGGCCATCGACTCGGCCGCGGACATCTTCCTGGACATCCTCAACATGTTCCTGCGGGTGGCCAGCCTCCTCGGCGACGACTGACCTTAGCGGTCACTCCGAAGCGCAACGCTCAACCAACATAACACCATAGTGCAGATCCCGGATGCGGTAACATACTTCCGCATCCGGGTCTGACAGATTATTCAAACCGGCCTTAGGTCGGTTTTTTTATGCCTTGGGCAAATGAGGATAGGTGTGCATTACAGGGACGCAAACGTTGCGACCTTTCCAGGTCACTTCGGAGAATTCGTAGAGCCACATTGAGCGGTGCAAGAGGGCCAAGTCTGTTAGCGTTACAATTGGCAGCGCGATAAGTGCAAAGCTCCAGTGGTTGATACGCGTGCTAATAGCCACCATTTCGTAGGTAATAACCAGAAGCACCGACGCAATTGCGGAGCAGATAACAGTGGCGTGGCTAATTGGCAACCACCAGCCGGCTATCGCCATAACGAATGGCATGATCAAAAATAGCAGCTCGAACAGGCTTGTTATATACACAAGCTCGGGGCGACGATGCAATTGCGGATAGCGCATACGTAGCGCCGTGTCACGCTGTTCGGAAGGCGCTTTTACGCTCTCAATACCAAGTACATCGTCACTCTGAATAAAACTATAAGCATCGTGAGAGACGAGTTGTTTGGCAAAGTATGCCTCAGGCACAATAGCGCGCGCAACGGCCGCAAAACCGCCAGTACGCTTAAGCGCATCACGTTTAATCATCCAGCAGCTGCTTAGTACAGCGGGTCGATTAAAGAGACGGCGAGGTGGAACGAGCTCCCACCAATAGCGCATAGCCTGAGCCAGTGCGAACTTTCCGGCAACAGCGTCGGCGCGGCGGGGCATAACACTAATCATTTGCTTGTCACGCTCCAACATAACAGTTACAAGTTTGCGAATGCTGTCTGATTCAAACCTAATGTCAACGCCACAAAAGAGGATGTACTCGCCACTGGCTTCACGGGCAAGCTGGTCATACGCTTGGTTTTTTGCCAGCCAAGTGTCTTTGGGTTCGTCACCCTGCAAAAAACGAACGCCATCGTGGGCAAATGACCTGATAATTTCGGGAGTGTGCTTGTTCTGCGAGCAATCATCGAGTACTAATACTTCAAACTTTGGGTAGTCGTTGGCGATAACACTCTCTAGTACTGCACGCAAATCGTCAGTTTCGTTACGCGCAGGAATGGCGATAGAGATAGAAGGCAGCTGTACGTCAGTAAAACGTTTGGTGCTCGCAACTGGCATAGTGTGCCTTAGCCGACGAATGGTCGATATCATATATACAAGGGCAACGAGTGCCTGCAATATTGCTACACAGAGCCACAAAAGCCGACGATTACCGGTATTTTCGTACCATTGCCACCAAGCTCCTGCAATAATAATCTGGAGTGCTAACAGCGCAAATGATGTCTTGCGGGTAGTGCGCCGTAAGTAGTTCTCGTGCATACGTCCCTTAACGATGCGCACTGCATTAAAGATGCGGTATATACCAGCCAAAGCTATAAGTACGCTCGCAGTATTAGGGTGCCAAACAACAAGTGCGCCACAGGCAAACCCTGTTAAAAGCACGTTACATACGACCAATCCGTGCCGCATGCGCCAGGCAAATGTGCCGCTATGCATTGCTAGTTCTACGATAACACCAAGGATAAATGAGATAACCACAAGCTTCATAGCTTAACTATATCGTACTCTGGGTAATTTTGGATACT
>CAZZHV010000034.1:3944-12172 GCA_964654135.1 uncultured Candidatus Saccharibacteria bacterium | reverse complement strand
ATAACCACAAGCTTCATAGCTTAACTATATCGTACTCTGGGTAATTTTGGATACTGCGTTGCGCCATTGACTTTATGTGAAAAAAGGCATATCCTTGACATATCGGAGCCTACTGTAATAAGTAGGCTTTTTAGTTTGACAGATTCCGAGGAGGAACGCAGTGGCTGATACAGATCAAAACGATCAAAAACCCAAGCGGCGGATTCGCAAGATCGAAACCGTTCGTGAAATCACTAACAAGTCCGTAACTGGCGATCTTGATGCAAACTCGAGCCTTGGCCGTGCCATTTGGCGTGGTTTTACCGCTCCGATTCGCCTCATTGGTCGTGGTCTCGTTAAAGTTGGCCGGAGCTTAGGCAAGTACAAGTTCTTCCGTATTATCGGTCGCATCTTGTTCCCACGTTACTTCCGTAACAGTTGGAAAGAGCTTCGTCAGGTTACATGGCTCACCTTTAAGCAGTCACGTCAATTGACGCTTGCCGTAATGATCTTTGCAGTCATTTTCGGTGTCGTAGTAGCAGTACTCGACTTTGGACTAGATAAAATATTTAAACAGGTGTTAATCAAGTAATATTATGAATAAGCGATATGACGCGACCAAACAATGGTACGCAATTCACACTTACAGCGGTTACGAAGAAAAAGTAGCTGAGTCTATTCGCCAGCGCGCCGACTCGCTCGATATGAAAGACAAGATCTTCCAGGTACTCGTACCAAAGGAAAAAATGATCGAAATCAAGAACGGCAAGCGCCGTGTTGTCGAAAAGCGCATCTTCCAGGGCTACGTACTCGTAGAAATCAAGATGTCAGAAGACGCTTGGTACATCGTGCGTAACACTCCTGGTGTTACCGGTTTCGTTGGCTCAGGCACCGAACCAACCCCTATTGGCAAAGACGAAATTGAGAAAATCCAGAAGCGCATGGGCCTTGAACAGCCTAAGCACAAGATGGACTTCCGCCTTGGTGAAGTTGTAAGCATCGTTGACGGTCCATTCAAGGGCTTTGACGGCGCAATCAACGAGATTGACTCTCAAAAGGGTAAACTCAAGGTATTGGTCAACATGTTTGGCCGTGAAACTCCTGTTGAGCTCGACAGCCTTCAGGTAAAGCGCGTCTAATCTAGATAAGCACCTCGTTTAAAAACCAGCGTCCACGGGCGCTGGTTTTCTTTTACGCTGCTATACCGTTTTGCTCGCGAATGAGATCGATATCTTCGATAATTGCGTCTGCCACACCAGGTACTTCGGCGATGTTAACAGGGAAGTCGTTAATCTGACGGTCGGCAAGCAAGCCGTTGCCAGCGTGTATTTGGTCTCCCAAAGGCCCAATATCAAGGCCATTCTCCATGTGACGACGCTCATCTAGGTACACAGTGTAGTGCATCATAACTGATGAAATGCCCGGTCGTTTGTAACGAGCAAGCATGACTCTCCACGATTCACGCTCTTCGCCCTCAATTGGCAAGCCCGCTTGGGCGCGCAGCACGTTTACGAGTGCAGGTCGCTCAACGTTGTGCGCATGCAATGTTGGATTTTCTTTGTGCCATCCAACAAGCTGGTGCGCGTTCTGGACATAACCTTCAAGAAGACCATGCATTGCCTGAGCTACGCGATGTGCTTTGTACTCAGCTTGTTGAGCATCGGCAGTGCGTTCAAGCAGCTCTTGAGCCGTCGGCAAAGCGCCGCGACCAGCGTTAGCCAGCACCTCGTCAACGCCACGTTCGGCAACGTAATGAGTAAGGCGATCTTGGGGAGTAAATTCGGCAGCGCCCGGGAGGGCAAGGAGGTTAATGCTCTTCATATATTGACCTATTTAGTTCTTTCACCTGGCAATTGTATCTGGCGAACGCATGTAAGACTATCATTTTCGCTCGGTACTGCGTGCGCTGTTTTTAGCATAATTTCGACATAGCATTCTGTATTATTTTGCATCTTTGTATAGTGGATGGCTAGGCCTTGTTGTAGCATGTCGTCAAAGTCGAAAGCGCCTGAGTCTTTAAACTTGTGAAAATCGTTAGATCCGTATTGCCAAGATTGCGCACGCAAAGCTTTGTCGAGTACTTCAATTTTTGCCTGTAAACTGCTGTCCTTGGGCATGGCATCACTCCGTATTGATGCCTGAGCCGTACACTCATAGATATTAAATTCCGGGTCAGGATGCATTTCACAGACTGTGTTCCCTGGATTATCTATTCGCACGCCTAGGGCTGCGAGCGGTGACTTAAGCTCAGTACTTGCTTGCTCCAGAGCACTCATCACTTGTGGGCCATATTTCTGCGCACGACTATCAGGCCAGAAACGTATCGCGACAAACGCAACACCAACAAAAGCAATGGCAATAAGTGCGATTAGTAAAATTAAGAGATCCCGTTTTTTCATATATCTACATCTCCTGTTCGCTATTTAAAATTTTAGGACCGTTTGTTATGCTGCGCGTATGTCCAAAAAAATCTTTCGAACATTAGCTATCTCATTATTAGCAGGCTTATTAATTACAGCTTATAGCGTTTTTATTACTCACAAGGAGCCTAGTAAGTCATGTGGAGACCTTGGTCTAGTAGATGTCCAACGCGGCTATCCATTGTCATATCTTAGTTTGAAACCATCTACAAGTCTGTGCAATTCCGTAGAGTCTATTTCAATTCTCAAAGACGGCAATGCGTATCATGAGGAGTTTTACAAGAACTTCTTGGCAGATGTCGCACTATGGTCCGCACTAACTTTCTGCATCATTCAAGCTGTAAAAACTCTTGGAAAAGAACGTTAGTTTTTACGCAGGGGTAGAGTGAGCTTTTGGCTCAATATTTCTACCCCCACGCGGCGTGATTGCACCAGCCTACGGGTGCCAGATCGTCAGGCTTTCACCTGACGGACAGGATCCACTCCAGGCACGTGCCTGGTTTGCGAAATTACGGAGAACTGCCGTATGCTCCATCATGTTGTAGTCACAGATGGTTGCCCGATCGGCGAACGGCTGCTTCCAGATGCCTGCCAGATAGTGCTTCCACAGACCAGCGAACGACTTCATCTCAGTGTCGTGGCCTGCGAAAATCACCAATTGATTCTGACCATCTGACTTGAGCCAATTAGCCAGAAGACCATTAATGTCGTACTGCTGATCGCAGCCAGACATGTTGGCCTCGGAACCAGGATCGAACAAGACGATCCTGTGGATCTGGGCCTTCTGTGACTCCGAAGCAGACGCCAGGAAATAGACCGGCCCGAGTCGCGCCACGCTCCAACCGGAGAGTGTGTCAAGCGTGCTGGGCAAATTGGACGGCACGGCTCTCTGCGAAGAGCAGTTATCCGACGTCCAATCAGCGTACGGCAAATCAAGATCCGTAAACGCCTCGATGGGCAAGCCCCACGGACGTGGGTTGGGCGAGTAGAACAGCGTCTTCGCCTGCTGAATGTCCGCTTGTGGCTGCGAGCCATTGTCGTCACACCGTGGCATGCCAGCGAGGTACTCGTTGGCTTTGACCGGCGTGTCAAGAAAGTGATCCGGGAGCAGGCCGCTTCCTTTGGCGTTATCGGCCTTGTACCAGATGTGGTTCTCGAACTGGCCCACTGCCATACCTTCGATCACACACCGGAGCGTCACTTCATCACCATCGACACCAGCAAGTGCTCCGCGCGACTCCCAGTTGTTGGGGTCTGTGCGGAAGTAGATGCCGATGTCGGTGTGAGCGATGTGCGCAACGCGACCATCTTCGGCGCTGACTGGCTTGGAAACTCCGAGGAGTGAGCCAACCAGCACAGCTGCGGCGGTGAACAGGCGGGCATAGGAACGCTTCTTCACGACTACTCCTAGTGAGTCGAGTTGTGGAGTTCTCCGAATTGTTCATGTGCAATCACGCGCGGATTGTAGCATACGCTCGTCAACATATAAAATCTTGAAATTATTCTGTAGCGTTCCGTCCTTTTGGAACTCGCCAGAATAATTTTTTTTGCAATAAAAAACCACCAAGAAGGTGGGTTAGCGTGGTGGGGATACTACAGGTCGATTATTCGACAAATGTAGCATCCACCACCACACCCCTTTAGAGCAGTCGGCATCAACTGCCGACGTAGTGCGAGTTGACCGGGTGGTCTCCGAGAACATCTCGATCGAAGTGGACCCAGCCCTCATGCCCGCGAGCATCACGAAGCAGCAAGCTCCACGATTCCGCCACATTGTGGCCGGGGATGATGGTCGAGGCGCCGTTGGCGCCAGGGATGATGATCAGCGGCTGGTAGTACGCGTCGGCGTGCCTGTGCTGGAGAACGATGCCGGACGTCACCTTGTAGAGGTTGTCGTCGAGGCCCCAGACCGTAAAGAACACACCAGTGAAGCAGAGAACGAGTGAAGGAACCATCCACCAGAAGTTGAAAGTGGTGAACAGCTTGTAGAAGTTCCAGGCGGCTGCGGCGTAGAACGCCAGTCCTGCCAGATGGATACCGGTACGTTTCACGAACTCCTCCTCGGGTAAGCACGTGCTCAAGGGGAACACATTTCGGATGAAATGATATTCATATTATACAATGAAAGTGCTGATAATGGAATTATTGTGGTAAGCAGCTATCTGTTCGCGGTCGCGTTTCGTCCTTTTGGACTCATCAGAATGACCACACAGTCATTGACGCTGTCGAGAGGATGGAAATCAGAAAAAAATAGATCTCCATCCGGAGCGAAGATGCGGCTGTTAATGGCAGCTCTTGTAAGTGAGCTTGTTGTAGGCCATGATGGCGTCCACATGATGCCAAGCGGACGGGTTGTCCCTCTTGCCGGAGCGAATACGTGCCAGGATGCCCGTGGGCATTTTTCCGCCTAGGCGTACTGGATCAGCAATCCTGATGTAGTAGTCCACCTGGGTGTCGAACTTGACATCGGGCAGCAGCTCCTCGGTCAGACCAGACGCTGAGCCCATGGTCATCAGATCGATCTCGCCGTCAGGCCAAATCGTGGCAGGCATGAGCTCAATAGGAATACCGAGCACCTCGGCGTCCAGGAAGACTGATCGGGCAAACTTTTGCTGCCTGTTCCAGACCTCTTGCAGGCTCGTTGCGGTTTCTTCGATCAGCCGTCGGACATCCAGCAGGTTGATCAGCAGCTCTTCACCGAACTTGAGCTCGATAAAGCGCATCTCGACGTCCGGAGTAGCAGAACCTCCAGGCACCACAGTTGTCTTTGGCACGAGCGTCTCCGTTCCATTTCTCTCGATTCAAGACGAATTGTCTCAAAAAATAGTATACAATATTTCCTAACTCTTTCAACAGACCTCGTAACCCTAGACTTTTGGCGGTAGAAGTCGTATAATAGACGCGTTACGCACATGTGACGAGTCGCTTCAACTAACTCGTACACGTATGACAAATCTATAAGGAAATAACGACATGGCAAAAGCTGTAAAAGCAAACCTCAAGATGAAATTACCAGCCGGCCGCGCAACGGCAGCTCCTCCAGTAGGTAGCATCCTTGGTGCACACGGTGTTAACATGATGGATTTCATCAACCCATTCAACGAACAAACTAAAGACTTGCAAGGCGCAACCGTAACTGTTCACGTAACTGTTTACGACGACCGCAGCATGACTTTCTACGTTGTTGGTGCGCCAACTGACGACCTTATTCGTGCCGAACTTGGCATTAAGAAGGGTTCAGGCAAGCCTAACTCAGAAAAGGTCGAAAAGAAATTGACCGATGCTCAGCTTACTAAAATTGCTGAAGCTAAGGCCAAGGACATGAACACCGAAGACATCCCAGCCGTCAAAAAGATGGTTGCTGGTACTGCCCGCTCAATGGGTGTAGAAATCGAAGCCTAAATAGCTGCTTAGACTCCGTACAAAGTTTTAGACTTTGCGGACCCCCATCAAAAGAGATGAGAGCCCTAAAAAGCCTCATCTCTTTTTATTTTTATGTAAAATACAAGTAAACGAAGAACTTATTATGAGCACTGAATCACTAACGCTAGCTGCACTAGAATTTGACGACAGAGAGCCAACTGAGGCAATGCATGTCGATGAACATACCGTGAGCGTCATGGGTATTGCGCGAAACGTATCGCATGTCGACCTAGGTGATCGCAACGACCCCACAGGCTATTACGGAAACCTACTCGACGAGGCAGGCGGTGATGTCCGCATAGCATCACGCATGCTTATGGATGACATGACCAAACGGTCCTAACTTTTTTTGTGATCCCAATCGCGGCACCGGCTATACAAAAGCGTTATACTATATAATGCATAGTATGGAGGAAGCAGCAATGGGCGAAACATTACCACCAATTAATGACGCATACACCGAGAGTGTCGAACCGTTTCCAGATGAGCCGATACAGGCGTATCAGCAGCTCTTTGAAGAAGTGTCCTATACCGAAGACGGCGCACTCGAAGAACCAGAGCAGACAACTTTAGATACGCCCTAGGCAAAACAGCCGAAATACGGTATAATGACCTCATATAAATCTAAGTTTGTGGGAGACGATATACTCGTCGCATGCACCACGAAAGGACATACTCATGGCAGAAGACGCCAAGAAGCCAACAGAAGAAGTTGTAGAAACTGCTGATTTGGTTGTAGAAGCAACCCCTGAAAAGGAAACCGCTACCGCTAAGGCTGGTAAGCGCAGTGCTAAAGCAGTCGCTGAAGCAGAAGAAAAGCAAGCTAAGGAAGAGCGCAAAGAACAGGCTGCTGAAGATGCTGAAAAGCCAGTTCAAAAGTCAAACCCAACTCGTTCACGTCTCGAACGCCAGGGTAAGAACTTCCGCAAGTCTGCTGAAGCCGTTGAAAAAGACAAGAAGTACACTCTTGTTGAAGGTCTTGAGCTTGCTACCAAGACTAACCCAACTAAGTTCGACGCTAGCGTAGAACTTCACATTAACCTCGGTGTTGACCCACGTCATGCTGACCAGAACATCCGCGACAACCTCGTTTTGCCTGCAGGTACCGGTAAGAACGTTCGCGTTGCCGTATTTGCTGACGAAAAGGTTGAAGGTGCTGACATTGCTGGCGTTGAAGAAATCACCAAGCAGCTCGACAAGGGCCAGATGAACTTCGACATCCTTATCGCAACTCCTACCAACATGGCTAAGCTCGGTAAGTACGCTCGCGCTTTGGGTCCACGCGGTCTCATGCCAAACCCTAAGAGTGGTACCGTAACTACCGATGTAGCTAAGGCTGTAGCCGAAGCTAAGGCTGGTCGTGTTGAATACCGCGTTGACAGCACTGGTATCGTACACATGGCTATTGGTAAAGTTTCATTCGGTGCTGCAAAGCTCGAAGAAAACGCTCGCGCCGTGCTTACAAGCATCAAGGGCAACAAGCCTAACTCTGTAAAGGGTAACTACATTAAGGCTATCCACCTCGCAACAACTATGGGTCCATCCATCGTTGTTGACGTTAACGAAGCCTAGTTCTAGGAACCGTTACTTAGGAAGACCATCTGGAAACAGGTGGTCTTTTTATTGTGGCACAAGTGTTCTACAATTTTATAAGCATTAGCTTATTAAGAGAAGGAGCATCGTGAAGGATAGATTATCGAGTGCGTTACAACATGAGCTTGAGCGTGCAAATCAAGGGTATATTACAGCGCTCGAGGCGGTCGATCGAGTAACCGAGCGTGGTCTCCTTCTTATAGGCACCGCGCGAACGCGCGAGCTGCGAGACCCAGGCATTGCATTAACTGCCCGGGGTGATGAGATCCATGCGACTGGAGACTGGCGACCAATAGTTCGTACCGAACGGGGAGGCACCATACCGATTGTCCGAGCCGGCAATGTAGCACGCTTAGCCGTATTCTCGGCATTCGGCGGTGATATCAATCAACCATTTCAGCGCCGAGCTATTAGTGCAGACTTACTATCGCCAGAGAAGCTCTACGATCTTGGAACATTTGGCTGGATTCAAAAAGCTAGCGAGAAAGATTATGAGCTGCATGCCCATAGGGACCTCCCCGACGCAATCAATAATCTAGATCCTGCGCGAATTGTTGGAACCATTGATATCGTGGCCCCTGGCATGTCTGTTAATATCCCCGACGAGCCAGGGCAGTTCGGACTCCTGGAGTCTGCGGAAACATTGGCGTCAGTGTCTGTGCGCGCAGGCGATTGGTCCACATTAGGCAACATTGCCACGTATTACTACGATCCACTCGGCAGCCAAGACCAATAGGTGCACTATGTGAGCATGTGTGTTGCAAACAAGGGTAAGGAGTTTTATACTTTCATAACTATGCACGAAACACCCAT
>CAZZHV010000034.1:0-3844 GCA_964654135.1 uncultured Candidatus Saccharibacteria bacterium | reverse complement strand
TTGCAAACAAGGGTAAGGAGTTTTATACTTTCATAACTATGCACGAAACACCCATACTTTGGACACCTAATCAAGAATATTCACTAGCTGCAGAATACCCAATCGCAAGCGATCAAGAGCTTGCCGAAAAATGGGGCGACTACACGCGAACAGATGCGGAGAATCTCGATACCTACGATAGCTTCTTGGGCGTAACGCGCCCGCCAGAAAGCACACCATCTCTTATTGTGTCTGTTGATCTCTGCGAAGTCTTACGCATGACTCATGCGAGTTTGCGTACTGTAGAAGAACCCTTTGGCACACCTTTTGCGCCCGAACCATATGGCAATGGCATGCAAAGTATGCGTTCAGCTACCGACGTCGTTAGCGTAGCCCAAGTACTTATCAATCACGATCTTATTCGCCCAGTAGACGAAATTAATTATCTTGCAGGTTTTTTGCAACGCTGGAAAAGACTCGGCGCGTACATTGTCGCCAACACTTCAACCAGTGAAGGCTGTGAGCTGGGCACTGTTAACTTCTTGCAAAACTTTACACCCAATAGCTTCGACGGTATTCTCTTTCCGCGCAATCATGACGGCACGGGAAAAGTAACTAAAGGGTTGGCGCTACGATCTGTAGTTGACAGGTACATAGAAACAGATCAGACACTCGATATTACCCACATTGACGATGCGCATCATCACCTAGAGGCACTACCGAAGGCATTTAGTGATCGACCAATGACAGAAATTGCCACCTTCCAGCCGCTTTACACAGGTTCGCTCTTTCCAGCGCACGAAGGTAGCACTCATGGCGAAACACCATTTGAGACCTTTGTACGAGCCGACGAATATATTACCAGCCAACTTGTTAGTCGAGCTTCATTGAACGATTAAGCGCGCTTAACACTGTCGTAAAGCCGCGAATGCCGCCACGATACGCAATGTATCGGCTTTGCCACTGCGGATTATATTTAGCTTTAAAACGCTTAAGGCCGTTAAACGAATAAAAACGATCACCGTTGGCATACAGAAATCGTAGGGCATTATTAGTCACAGAGTTTGTCTCGTCGGTTGTGTCTAAGCCAGCAAGCGGGCAAAGTCCCAGGTTAATCCGTTCGAACCCTTGCGCATCGAGTTGCTTAATAAACTCCAGCAGCATAAAGTCGCTACTATTACCAAGCGCTTCGTCACTCTGTCGCAACATGTCAAAATTAGCCTCACATGCGTCGAAGGTTGGGATTTGGTTAAGAAATCCCTGTATCCGACCTGTGCTGTCTTTAAGTATGGCCACCGGACCTTGCTGTAAATATTTAGGCGTAAAGTAGCCCATCATAAAACGACGTTCTTTGCGCCCAGGACGAGCTAACCAGCTATCCGATATCTCTTTTAGACGAGCGACGTGCACAGCGCTATGCGGTGGCTGCAATAGCTCGACGGAATAACCTTGCTTGGTAAACTTATTGCGGATTTGTCGGAAGTACTTATTATTAGCTTCGTTTGCCAAGAAATCTTTGATAGACACTATCGCTTCTTCGCCAATTTTTTGGAGTGCAAAGCCATGACGTTTATAAAGATCCGTAAAGCGAGGATCGGTATGCACAAGTGCCGGCGACCAATCATTGGTGCGGCAAAATAGTATAAATTCATCCAGGAGTGCATCGAACTCGCTCGGATCACCTGCGGGATCGCCCACAACCAAGGCCACACGTTTGTGAGCACTATATGCAAGCGCTGCATTCTGTGTCGCGTTCAAAAAATAAAGTTTGTCATGTGGCCACAGCTTAAAAAAGTCCTCACTACTACCCGGGTAGCGTTGCAATAAAGCCACTAGTTGCTTACGCTGCTGTGCCTGATCGGTAAAGCGACTCTTGAGCGGCTGAAACAGCGAAACAAAGACATATGTCACAGATGCCGTGCTAAGAATCGACAGCGAATCCATAAAGGCATGAGCCCGTTTGGTGTTTGGCTCGAGCATGGCATTCGTCGTAAGATCAAACTGATCAATCGTACGGTGTATGGCTTCGGGAATTGTGATCTCCTTATGGAAATCGTGTCGGTCCATAACAATAAAGCCACTAACGCCATACACAAAAGCCACCGAAAGCACCAGCACACTTATACGGAGCGACAGAGCAAAGCTTGCAATATCACTCTTTACTGTAAATGCCCTACGCGACAGCACAAGTGCTATGACAATAAGTGCCGGTGCTGCAACGTTAGTAAGCAAATCGGGATGTGCCCGAAAGTGTACGTCGTCTACATCAATATATCGCCAGATATTGAGCACAAATATAACAGCGTAGACACAGCAGGTAAAAAGCCAGGCTGTACGCTTGCCACGATACAAAAGCACGCTGAGATACAACAGCCCCATAGCGGCAATAAGTTGGGCGTCAAAAATAACCGTCGACGTAAATTTAATGTGAACATGCTGGTGTTGCAACAACGCCAAAACAATAGGCTGCGCAATTATTGCAAAACCATTAATTCCAACGGCATAGGCCACAAAACGCGCAACACGTATAGAGCGCAAGTGCGGCAGCGCAAAATACTTCATCTTACCGCTAACTATACGCTGAAACTACGAAAAATGCAGAGGTAATGCCTAACTCTCGGCCGGATGTTCAGCTTTGAGTTTCTTGATGTCACCAGACATAATTAAACCGATTTCGGTCTGTCGTTCTTGGTCGAGACTATCAACATCAACGCCATCGATAATATCGCGACGGTGGTAGCGGCTCTTGCGTGGTTCGACAGATTCACCGAGGTGCTCAAAAACGACTTGGCAAAAACGTTCGCCAGGATACAAACGAACAGTTTGCGAATTAGTGTTATTGCGAATTGGGATAACAAGCTGGCCTTCGTAACCGCTATCAATAATACCAGTTAAATCGACCGAAATACCTTTGCGGTTGGTGCTTGAGCGCGGGTACATAACCGCCATAAGATCTTCGGGGACAGTAATCGTTTCGAGTGAAGATACGAGAATATGCTCGCCAGGTAACAGATCAAAATATTGACCTTGCTCGAGCTCTACAATGTCGAAGTATTCTGGCCGTTCGGGAGCATAGTAGTCCATGTGCAGTTGCTCGCGCCCAGCCTTGGTAATGTGCCACGATTTAGGGATTAAAAAGGTAAAGCCCAAACGTAGATCGACGGAATGCGCCTGCAGTTGGAAGGCATCGAGCGCCGGCTTAAAGCCGATCTTTTTATCAGCGATATAGCTAAGGATGTCGCTTTTCGTTAAGACTGCCATTAGTTTTCTACCTCGTAGTGCATCAAAATAACGTTATCGTTGAGCATCTTGGTGTCGACTACATGCAGAGGCACGTCCAAGGTATCTGTCGCTAATGAGATGCCAGCGCCAAACAGCACCGGCTCAATAGTGAGATAGATGTCAGTAACCAGACCGGCACGCAAAAACATATCGTAGATGGTTGCGCCGCCAATAATTGCTACTTCCTCGTAGCCATCTTGCTCGAGGCGCTTAAGAAGATCTGCTGGGGCTTCTGCGGTTGTCTCGATGTCATCTTGTTCGATTGTGCCACGCGTATAGACGATATTGCGGCGACCAGGCAATGCTTTGGGAAATGTTTTATAGGTGTTTGAGCCTACCACCAGGACACCAGCGCGCTTAGTGATTTTGTAAAACACCTTTTTGTCTTCGGAACTTGACCAGCCGGCGAACTCATTGTGTCCGTGAGCGATAAATCCGTCTGCCGACATCGCAGCTACGATTGAAACTTTCATTAGAGTACGATCCTTAATCCTTTAATTGCGCTATCCGGGCTGTATTGGTCAACAAGCATAGAGTTAATCTCTTCGACAAGGTCGCGATCTTTCTTTTCGGCACGGTCGTA
>CAZZHV010000033.1:11139-13153 GCA_964654135.1 uncultured Candidatus Saccharibacteria bacterium | reverse complement strand
ACAGCCACCCGCTCTACCGCTGAGCTACCCCGGAATACAAACGCTCTTTTTCAAGAGCTGGACCAGGGAGTTATCGCCAAAAAATCAATGTACAAGTTAAGAACTGCTCAACTTATGTAACAAGGGTGATTATAGCGAATAATCCCCTTCTTGACAACCCTAGTTATCGGCTGGTTTTTCGGGCTCGGCGTTAGCGATTTTTTGGACTACTTCCTTGAAATCTTCGCTTAACTGCAGGAGTGACTTCTTGTTGGTAACTGGCAGCGCCTTTTTGATAGTCTTTGGCAGCGTAACCAGCTTGAGTTTCTTAACAGCGTTGCGACCGCGTTGCGCAGGTGTCTGATGCTTGCGGTGTTTGCGCAAGGCAGCCTCAAAGGCATCTTCGTAGGCGTCAACCATTTGGTCGAGCGAGAACATTGCCTTTACGTGGTCGCGACAGTCGGCACGGTTAATTGTGCCAATTTTGTCGATAGCGGCAGCCATTTCGGCAATGCTATCCACGATAAAGCCGGTCTTACCATCTTTGATAATCTCGGGCGCGGCACCACGGCGCAAAGAAATAGTCGGCGTACCACAAGCCATGGCCTCAATGGTCGTTAAGCCAAATGGCTCTTCCCACTGCACCGGTGTCAAAAACGCCTTGGCCTTCTGGTAATAACGCCACATCTGGTCGTTCTCAATAAAGCCAAGATACAAAATCTTGTCACTTAGGTATGGCTTAATATACTGATCAAAATAATCTTGGGTGTCAGGGTAAACAGGGCCAATAATAAGCAATCTGTTTCCCGTCTGACGAGCTACTTGCACGGCTTCCTTAAAGCCCTTTTCCGGCACAATTCGTCCGGCGATGAGCAAGTAGTCTTCTGGATCATCACAAAACGGAAAATGCTGGACATCTACACCGTTGTAAGCGGTTCGAATATACGGTAGGTCGGGAGCGTCACGTCTTTGGTTGTTAGAGATCGATATAAAGTGTTGATTGTTTGTATGGTACAGCTCATACATTTCTTTGTACCAGGGGAACACCGGGTCATGTTGAGTATAGACCACCGGGATATCTCTGTTGATCGAGGCTTCCGCAAGTGCTACCTCGGGATGGTGAAAATGTAATATGTCGTATTCGCCATTTTTGGCACGCTTAAACATATCGGTAACTAGATATTTGTCCCATAGCTCTGGGACATAGTGCGTCATGCGATTGTTATCATTAAAAAGCTCGCGCATTTCGGGCTGATTATGTATAAGAGGACGAAGGTTACGAGTTCGAACGGTTACACCCCCGTCAATTTCACTGCCCATTGGGCCATAAAAATCGACAGTGTGCCCTCGCTTTACAAGGCCTTTACTAATAGCAATCGCCAAATCTACAGGGGCGTAAATGATGTCTTTAGGACGGGGTGCTGGCAAGTAGCCGCGCACCATCATAGCAATGTTCATTAAAATTATAACCTAGCTAACCATTACATTTAAGCACATGTGATGTTGCACAGTAAATGTGTATATACATTATATAGCGCTTGAGATAGAGGTCGAGACACTATAATTAATGAAAATTTAACGAACAATTCGAGCTGTTGCTCGTTCGGCATCACGCTTTTTGAGCGTTTCGCGCTTATCGTAGTTTTTCTTGCCCTTACCGACAGCAATACGGATTTTAATATAGCGGCCTTGGATTATGACCTGGAGCGGTACAATAGTCCTTCCCTGTTGCTTTGCCTCAATGAGCGCATCAATTTCGCGGCGTTTAGCGAGGAGTTTGCGGCTGCGAGTTTGCTCGCTTTCTGCAATCGGAATGCCACTAGTACCGATGATAGCCGCATTAAACAGCCATAGCTCGTTGTCCTTAACTGTTACGTAGGCACCACGAAGTTGGCCGTGGCCCATGCGCAATGCCTTGGTCTCGGCACCTGTTAGCGCTACGCCCACAACAATACTGTCGCCGAGTTCGTAATCGTGACGAGCACGGCGATTGAGGATCTGCTTGGTCTGGTTTTGTTTTTTCTTAGCCATTACT
>CAZZHV010000033.1:2886-11039 GCA_964654135.1 uncultured Candidatus Saccharibacteria bacterium | reverse complement strand
AGCACGGCGATTGAGGATCTGCTTGGTCTGGTTTTGTTTTTTCTTAGCCATTACTCACCATTATATCAGAGGTCGTTTACTTGCTGAAACGTAAAATCGATTGTATAATTTAGCGAGCTTTTCGCAACCGCGAAAAAGTAGCTCATCCCTGTTATTGGAGGTGCTTCGCAGTGTCTACTGCGGACAGAATCGGTCTGCTGCCTGGCTTTGGCTGGGTGTTTGCCGATCGCGGCTTCATGTTGACGCTGGCAATCTGCTGGTTCGTCAGTCCTCTCGGCGTGTGGATCATGCAGCTCGCCGTTGATCAGCGACCGATCGTCTGGAGTCAGAACTACCTATCGTTCTTCCCTGGCGATCTGTTCCTGGGCTTGCTGGCGACATCTGCGCTGAGCATCGCTCGGTCTCTGCCCGAGACGCAGCGCTGGTACAACGGCCTGACGTTCCACGTCGTGCTGCTGTTCGTAACGCTCACTGCCGCTTACTTCTTGTGCTGGTTGGATTACCACACCAAGAAGTACACCAAAGCCGAGATCTTCACCGGCGCCAAGCTGTACCACGACTTCGGTCTCTACGGCCTGTACGCCTATGTAATTGTGTCGACGTTGACAGCAATCATTGCAAGCGGGCTCTGGTCCAAGAACACTGGTCTTCGGACTGCTGCCATCATCGGCTTCACCATCTGGTTCGTCCTGGTGCTCATCGACAGCACACTCACGGGCGCCAGCAAGTCGGCATCGGTCCAGCAGTCGGAGGCTGCCGACACCGGCTCTACGAACGCGTAGTACCCTACATATCCCTATTCAATAACAGAGGTGATAACCGCCGCTCAAGTACTTGCTTCGCGCCCTGCGAAGACAGACGAACGAGCGGCTTTTTCACGCCCTAGTTTTGACGATATGCCTGTTTGGCAATATTCCACAGGCTGTCATCATGTAATACGATTAAGCGGTAGTACCAATATTCGCCGCCCCATAGGTATATGTCGCGCATACCTGTGGCTTTGCCGTATTGGATACGATTCTTGAAATCATCTGCATTAAATGACTTGTTCTGTTCCGCCAAGCTGGTCTCGGTAATACTCTGCCCATGCGGTGGCCAAGCTTCGGCTTGCAGTTCGTGGACGATCATATCTTTACCGGTAAAAATCTTTTGCATGCCAGCAAGCGATGCGTAATACCAGGCTGGGAACGGATATTCAAGATAGCGCTGCAACGGCACAAACCACACACGCTTATATATCGAAATACCAAATTCATCTGGACGAGGGTTGCCTAGCGGTAGTCCAAGCGCATTGTTGCTGCGTGAAATAATTACAGGATGATGTGGGTCGGTTTTTTTAACGAGGCCATATTCACTCACTAGACGATCGCGGCTAAAGTCGGTGCACTGCCCGAAAGCACTCAAGAAATACTCATTTTCCAGCTGGTAGCTATCCAAACTGGGCGAATCTTTATAACGGTTAACGACGGCAGCAATAAAGGTAGCAAGCTGAGGTTTCCAGACACTTACAGGCTCGTCAACCGCCCATGACGGTAAATGACACTCTGGCCATCGAGGCTGGCGTAAGCCGAGGCTCAACGTAACCTTAGCGTGGCGTGCTTCTGCTTTCTTGAATTGCCAGTCGAGCTGACTAAAATCGTACGTGCCCTTGGCTGGCTCTAGCTGATCCCAATAGCTCACTAAACGAAAATTCTTAATATGCAGGTCATCGAGCATTGCATCCATGGTTTGTTCTGGATTGAGCCCAAGGCTTTGCGCATACGCCGGAATAAACGTTGTTCCCATAACGAGCGGTTTGCTTTGCTCAGTTGCAATATACCAGCGCGCAACACCGTACAGGGCACCCATAAAGAGCACAATAAGCGCACAGAAAATGACAATAATCTTATGCCAAACATTTTTGCGCCAATAGCGACAAAGAGCTCGCAAAGAGCGTTTTGGCAGTTGCCCGAGGGCGGCTGCAGATTTTGCAAGAATAGAAGATGAATGGTCTGACATAGGTTACAATAAAAATAAGCAGCAAATATGTGCTGCTTTATTTATAGCAGTTATTGCTGCTACTTTACTATGACTTCTCCTAATAATGTTCAAAAAAACCATCTCAAAATAGGTCTTTTTACCGATACCTATCGACCGACTGTTAATGGCATATCAGTTGTTGTTGATACGCTTAAGCGCCAAATGGAAGCTGCAGGCCACCAAGCGGTGGTGGTCTGCCCCTCTACGTTCGCAGCACGCAAAGTCCTCAAACACGAGTCAAATGTTATAACCGTACCCAGTGTTAAGGGTTGGCCCTATGACGAATATGATGTCTCGTTTTTCTGGCCGCCAAGGTTCCGCAAGCAACTACTCGCTGAAAAGTTTGACGTCATACTTTTCTTCACCCCCGGTCAGCTTGGCCTCATGGCAATGGACGTAGCGCGACATGCTAATATCCCTGTTATTGCGCAGCACTCAACTGATCTCGAAGAGTACGTATCGCAATATATGGGTGGCCCGGTGGCAGCATTGGCGGTACTGTTGGGGTTGCCCCTCTTTGCCGGTATAAAGAGAGTTAACTGGCGTGCCTGGCGACATACCGGGCGTCCGCAGTTGTCTCCAAAAGCTTGGGGTACTCAGGTAATCCACGAAGGTTTAGGTATGTGGTATCGCATGTCCAGTGGTGTTATTGCGCTGTCTCGAAAATCCAAGCAGCAGATACTTGCTATGCCTTACGTCAAAGCCGATAGCGTAGCTACGGTCCCTGTCGGCGTCGATCCATTGCCACAATCGAGCGATAACTCATTCCGGGAAATATACAATATCCCAGCTAATGCACCACTCTTAATGTATGTTGGCCGCATTAGTCGTGAAAAAAATCTAGATATGCTTATACCAATGATGGAACAGATCATTCAGCAGTGCCCCGATGCGCGCTTTGCTTTTGTTGGCGATTTTGACTACCGCAAAAAACTTGAACAACACGCACACGCCTCCGCGGCAGCCCAAAATATTATTTTCACGGGCAAAATTTCACGAAGCAAATTAGCTGCAGTATATGGGGCCGCAGATATTTTTGTCTTCCCTTCTAACACAGATACACAAGGACTGGTTTTGCACGAGGCAGCACTTTGCGGCTTGCCGATAATTATGACAGATGGCACTGTTACAGAAGTAGTGTGCGATAGTGTGAACGGATATGTGGTCGACAATGACTCGGCAGCCTTCGCGCGAGCAGCGGTTACTCTTATCAAAGACAAGAAATTACGCAAACGTTTTGCTACAGCGAGCGTGCAGATTGCCGGCAAATATAGCGAGGCAGCCCAAACGCGAAAACTTCTGGTTTATATACAGACGCTCTTAAAAGACTAACCAGCGTTGTTGGTTTGCCAACGACCGTTAGTCTGTTGGTATGGCGCGCAATTACCCCAAAGGCCCTTATTTGTTGTTTTCGCTTGGTCTTGGGCGGCTACGAAATCTTGCGACTTAGTAAATGGAAATTGCGTGTAAGCAAAGCCGTAGCCATTGGCTATAAGCTCTTGTGCTACGAGCTTGCCGTCGGGTAGATAGACATACCGAAGTAATCTGTTGTAGCGATCACGATTAGTGCTTTTAGGGTCGGATTCTAGCCGTACCGAATTCTTGCCAATCAGGTTTTTGGTGTACGCAGCTGCAGCCGGACCATAACATTGCACCGGCGTATTGGGTTTGTGCGTTTCGGGAGTATCGACACCAATCATGCGGATTGACTCAGTAGTGCCGTTCATTTTGACGGCAATCGTATCACCATCTACGAAATGGTCAATTTCGTAGAGCCCAGGCTGGTGTTCGCTAGCTTGCTTTGCAGTATCCTGCACCCCACCGTTGTTGGCGGTGTATTGCACGATACTTACGCACGCAAATAGAGCGAGGCCAAGGAGTGAGATGTGTTTTTTACGCAGTTTAAATTTCATGTCACTGCAAGTATAGTTAGGTTTCCTCAAAAAGCAAATGCTTTCTTCAGGACTCCCTACACTCGCCGACGAGGTAACGTAACAAAGGATTCGACATCTTGCTTGTGAAATGCTCCGTAAACCACAAGACGCTGACCACCCTGTTCGTTGAGGACATCGTAAATGATGCGGGTTTTTGTTGCTAAACTGCCGTGTCGAAGGCCCGGCAGGTGTTGTGCACTAAAGCGACGCGGTGTGCGTGCCGTACTTTCATCGCCGTACTCAAGTGTGTAACGGCCGTTTCGTGATTGGCATGTAAATGCCGCATCGTACGGATTTGTCGTAAGAATTTCTAGTGCTCTGTGAAGCGTTGGCTCAATGTTAGCGTCGGATCGATATTTCTCAGCAAACTCAGCAAGATTCGAGAATTCAAATAATTCTTCTAAAGTATCTACGGTTTCAAGTGCATAGCGTTCACTCTTGCGCCCCGAGTTTACGAGTACGCCAAACTTGCTAATTGGCGCTCGTTCGATGCCCAAAAGCGCATTATGATCAGTCTCTAGCGCTGTTGTTGTAAAGCTAAGATTGCCTCGAGACTTGCCTCGGGCCACGGTCAATTTGGACGGTTGGTTACTCGCCTGACGGCCGGTTTGCGGACCGCTATTTCCTGATTTCAGGTTAGTGCGAATTGAGGCATGCACGGCTTCAACATGGAGGCGCCCTTCGCGTACCAACGGCGCTAGAAGCGTCCTGACGTTTTCCCAGGCGGCATTCGTCTTGCTCGTTGCAAATAATTGGAGCTCGTTTAGGAGTGCTGGCGGCCAAGCGTCGGCTTGTTCGGCAAACGCTTCCTGCAGCCGTTCTGCTGGAACGTCAAAATCGCGTTCTACGAGGGTACTAATAAGGCTCATTACGCCAAAAGCCGCACCCAGCTCTTTGCGTTTGTGCTCATTTGTATGATCAGCTAATTGGTATTCAATGAATTCCTTTGCGTACGATGCTGGCTCTGGCGCATTGCGACGGAACGCAGTTTGTACGACATTCTGTGGGCCTTCTTGCTGTACGTGTGTCGCAACAACTTCAATAAACCCAGGATATTCTGTATGCGTGGCGTCACCCGTAGCCGCGAGAGTTTTTATTCGCTCAATCGCGACTGGTACGGCCGTGTCGTCTGCAAAAAGCTCGGTAATTTCTGTGACTGCCGCCGCCTGTGTGATGAGCGCCTTGGCTCGTGTGCCTACTATTTGGTACGACAACTGGTCACTTTTACGTACATGTTCGCGAATTTCCGGCGGCACCGCATCGAACAATGATGATTCTGGGTCTCTGCTCTGTTCAATAGCTTCGTCGCATGCCTCAAGGAGCTTCGGTAGTCTTTCACCGGTAATTTCCTGTTTGTTCTCGATATGCTGAAGCAGCTCCTGACTTTTTATACGAGCCAAGCCAATAGTCGTGCGTGGATCTGCCATAGAGCCAAGCTGCTTTGCGCGCCGCCGTCGCTCCTGCCTGCCAGAACTACCAGTAATAGTACTTGTATGAGCGATATATGCTTGTTGCGAGACGCGAACATCTTTCCACGCTTCGGTAACCGCTCCAAAGAGGTGAGCATTGTTCTCTAAAAAACGCTCAACTTTTTCTTCTGGCTCAGTTTCGTCGCGCCACGAAATTTCAGGTGCTTCAGCCTCGTCGGTATCAGTTTCCTCTTCTTTGAGGCTTAGCACTGCAAGTGCTTCTACGACCTCCGGAGAGGCTTCGGTTGTTCCAAATTCTTGATTAGGCGTTAAAAACGCTTCTACGTCAGATGCCATAGTTATATCTCCCCTTATTTGCAGCCACTATACCGTCGCGAAAGGGTGTCGTCAACTGGCCGTTCTATATACGCAACTCTGGCCGGGTCGTAAGCGCTGGAATTGGCTCACCCGTGGTGACCGTAAGGCTGGTTTCGGCTGGTACGCGCCAGGTTTCGCCGCCAGCTTGGAGGACAGCCGGAGTATGTGTCGTAACCGATAATTCCGTACGCAGGGGTGCATCTTTGTCAACGAGCTTACCCATATTGAGTTTTAATGCCTGGCTGGCCAAGTATGACAAGCTGGCATGTGTATTTTCGACGACGTGAAAGCCAGGATTAGTTAACTCGGTCGATCGATGCTGGATAGTTGCCATAATTGGTCCGCTCAGACAATGAATATCGAGCGTTTCACGGGTGTCTTCGTCGTCGATAGTTAGTTCTACCGGCCATGAATCTTTGAGTGCTCTCATGCCAGATAGGAATTGAGCCAAACGCTTGGTTGGTCGAAACTGATTGAGACGTCGCTCACGGTGTGCTGGTAGATTGATGTACTCTGCCGCCAAACCCGTGAAGCCACCAATACTGTTGTATCCGAGCGCTTGCATCACTTCCTGCTCGCCGTCCGGAAAATCTATAGTCATTTCCATAGGATATATGTCTCGCAACCATCCCTGCCGAAGCATGCGATCAGGATGCGCTAACATATTTGGCCTGTTTAGTGACTTAGCGGTATCACCGGCGGTGCCGCCGTTTATAAATAAGAAGCCAGTGTCGCCCACTCGAGAATCCTCGGGGCTAACGATAGAACGTGCGTTGGCAGCCACATGCGCCAGGCCATCGCCGCCGATAACAACGAATAAGGTCTGTTGTCCAAGCAGCTCCCCATGTTGTCGCAGAACATCAGCATTAGGTGCTGCCCCGCCTGCCACGCTGTGAACCCGTGTCACGGGCATGTCCATGGCGTCATCAAAATGTCGAAACGCTCGTATAGCGTCGGCGCTATTGGGATTAAAAAATGCAGCTATTTCTTTAATTTCAGGCTGCTCGAGTTGTTCTAGGCGATTGTCGATATCAGAAAGGTCATTACTGTCGGGGGTTGGACGATTTTGCTCTAGCATATGTTAGAAGTCAATTCCTTTATTGGCTACAAATTTATCATCAAAATGATGCTTAATTTTCTTCATTTCGGTTGCGATATCGACGAGTGGCAATAGATCCTCGGGAAAGTTACGTCCCGTTAAGCACAGACTTGTGTTAGGTGACTTGTCTTTAATGAGCTCCTCGAGTTTTTCATGTGACAACAAACCATCATTAACGGCATTGTTTATTTCATCGCAAATAACGAGGTCATACAGGCCGCTTGTCGCGACGCGATACGCCTCGTCATATGTTTCTTGAGCAGCTTGTTTGTGCTGTGCCTCAGTAACGTGCTCGGCGGTAATGTTGCCGGCCTTATAAAATCCCTTGCCACCCTTATAAAAATAGAGTTGGTCGCTAAATATTGGCAGGATGTCGCGTATAAAAACATGCTCGCCAACACCCCAATATTTAATGAATTGGATAAAAGCCACATTCCAACGATTGCCAAGACCACGAACCATAAGACCGAGCGCAGCGCTAGTTTTGCCCTTGTTGTCGCCAGTATATACAACGACTACAGACTGCTTTGTTTGATAATCCTCAAAAGCCATATGCCGTCATTATATACTACTGGCGAGCATCAGATTGTAGCGCTTTACGCTACGCCTGGTTCAGGAATCACCTCCATGCGTTCGACTATCATCGGTATCCGCTCCGCTTCCTCGATAAAATCCTCGGTGTCCCTCGCAAGTAATTCCGCTGGTTGCGACTCATACGAAACAACACGTGCGGCGTAAATGCCCAATCCAGTTACTGCCACCCGACGTCGCTGTTCCTCTAGTGCAGTATCGCGCCTGTCCATAGTCTGTAATTTACGCACCTCTTTGATATAGGCTGGGTCTTGCATGAGATCGCCCCATGTCCCGTTATCATAGTCGATATGACGGCCATTGTGTGCGGCAGTTAAAAGGCCACGTATTGCATCCGTGACCTTATCTCTTTGCTGCGATTGCCCCTGCTCGGTTGTTGACACTTCCGGAGCTATGCGAGCTGGTGGCGTCAGTTTGATGACATCATCCGTCCCGATGATGCTCTGCACAACATCGCTGTTATCCAGTACAAGCCTATTAAAAAGACCGATCGAGTCCATGTCCGATCGGTCTAATAGAGTAAGCTCTGGTTGAATGTTGATAGTTTGGCGATCCGCTTCCATAGGCATTCTCCCCATTACTAGTTGTACTTTCAACTATAGGCGTGTTGTCTGGCCACTGTCCAGGAGATAAATATCACAAAAGATTATATAAGTTTGTGTTCTTAAGCTGCTTCTTCGGCTGCGCGCCAAGCGGCCTCTAGCGGTTGGTCATGTGCCGCTT
>CAZZHV010000033.1:0-2786 GCA_964654135.1 uncultured Candidatus Saccharibacteria bacterium | reverse complement strand
TCGACAGCTTCTTTGGCATTCTCAACGTCTTCTTCGACGTTTTTCTCGGTGTACTTAACACCTAATTTGTCTAAGTAATCTTTTGCTGCGTGGCAGAATGCACACCAATCAGCGCTATAAATCGTAACGTTTGTATCCATACTTCTAGTATACACCAACCGAGTGTATGTTGTTTTGCTGAGGAACTTTTGGTAGGCTTGCAAAAAGTAAACGATAGGATACTGTCCCATGGAAGAACTGACTGCTCCTCAAAGTTTAGAGTTTACAGAAGAATTGGTTGAGGTATCTGACCTAAGAATAAGAGGGAGGCTGGCGCTTGCTGGACGTAGCGTGGGCGCTGCTCTTTTAGCTGTGTCTGCGATTACTGGCGTTGGTAGCACAACTGCTTCTGCATCTGAGGCTGCCGGATGCTTAGCTCAGGATAGTTTATGTTCTTGGGGTTCAAACGGCGGATTTGAGCTTGGCAACGACGAGGATCCTTATACAATGCGTCTTTCGCCAAGTGATATTCCTGACTTTAAAGCTAGCTCAATTGCAGACGGAAATGGAGTTATGGTTGCTTCGGGCAGAGACGGCACGGTTTGGCAATGGGGCAGCCAGAATGGCTCCCTGACACCAAAACCACGGCAAGTTGAGGGTATATCGAGTGCCCAAAGTGTTGCTGCAGGATATTCATCGCGCTATGCTCTTCTGGCTAATGGCAGAGTTATGGCTTGGGGCGGTAATGGTGCTGGTCAGCTTGGAAATGGAACGACCTCCAGCTATAACGAAAAACCAGGCGAAGTTCAAAGTCTAGATTCCGTTAAAGCAATCGCTAGCAGTACCAGTACTGCGTATGCTCTGCGTTCCGACGGAACAGTATGGGCTTGGGGTAATGGTCGCGAAGGACATTTGGGTTCTGGCAAGCCAGAAGACGCCTTAAATCATAATGAACTAGGTCCTGTAAAGGTACTTGGGCTGTCAGACGTTGTTTCAATTGGTGCGACTGCAAATGATGGCTTTGCTGTCCGTTCAGACGGCACTGTTTGGGGCTGGGGCAATTCATATAATAAGCTTCTCGGCGACGACATTAATCAGAACGCGATATCTCCAGTACAGATTAAAGGATTGAGTAATATAAAATTCCTCGGAAACAGTTCTTTGAGTAATACCGAGTTCGCTGTTGACGGAAATGGTCAAGCATGGGGCTGGGGTTCGAGCCGTGCCGGTGCTATGGGTGATGGAAAATGCGATCTGGGACAAGATTCTTCAACGCCGGTCCCCATTCCTGGTATGACAGACGTTACATCAATATCTGGCAGCGAACGTTCTGCATTTGCTGTCCGTTCAGACGGAAGTCTTTATTCTTGGGGCTATAACGATGCGGCGACCCTCGCAAACGGAACGCCTTCCGAGCAATGCTCAACTCCTGATCGTGTCAATAACATTGGCGCTGTCCGACAGGTATATATGGGGAATATCGCAGCATTTGCTATTAGTGGATCTGGCGGCGTCCCACCGATTCCCAGTGAGCCTAAGCCTCTAGAATATGTTGCGCTGGGAGATTCTTACTCTTCTGGTGAAGCGAATAGCCCTTTTATAAATACCAAGAATGACAAAATATGTCATCGGAGCGAGAAGGCATGGCCGTACATCGTAGATAATAAAATAAAGCAGGTTAAGCTTGCTGGAGAACTTGCATGTTCTGGAGCAAAAGCTAGTACAGCATTCGTGAAGAGCTACTTAGGCCAGAAGCCTCAGCTTGAGGCTATGAAGAACCTAAATCCAGATCTTGTAACGGTTACTATTGGTGGAAATGACATTGGCTTTGGCCCAATTTTGCGTTACTGCTATCTTTATCAATGTACTAATAAGGATTTTGATAAAGAAGCGAAAGTAATTGATACTTTCGGAAAAGTTGCCTCGGGCTACTATAATGCCATAAAAACAGAAGCCCCTAAAGCTCGAACCGTTGTTGTGGGGTACCCTCAGCTATTCCCTAGCAAGCAATCATCAACGACTAGGTGCGGCTGGCTGAGCTCAAACGAAAGAACTCGTCTCAATGAACTTGGCGAGCGTCTTAACAAAAGATTAGAGGCGGCTGCAAAGGGTGTAGGATTTGAATTTGTATCTACAAATAATGCTCTGAATGGACACGAGCTTTGCACGAAGGACTCATGGGCTTATCCAATTGGAAAGGCACCAGCAACTTCAGACGGGCATCCACTAGCAAAAGGCCAGAATGCCATCGCAGCCTTGGTCCAAAAACAGTTAAAGATGTCCTAACTTGAGAATATGAATGGAATTGCTCGGACGATTATTGTTATTCCGGCGATGAAGAAAGGTATAGCTCCGCCGCCGCCTACCGCTAAGCCAAAAATGCTCATCCTAGATGAGACCTTACTCATAAAATAACCTGACAAAAATAGAGTCGTTAAGCTTAACGCGAGTGATAGAATGCCTAATATTATTATAGCCAACGGCGTATCTGTGCCTACGTATTGGACATGCTGGACAATGTACCAGCAATAGAAGACGGCATTACATACTAGGGTCGTAGTGAATAGAAATCGTAGTGATGTATTTTTTTGCATGACTGTATTATGGTGTGCTGTCCCGAACATTACAATGTCAAAAAACAAAACTAGAAGCTAGAGGACGCCGTATACGCTGAGAGCTAGCTTAATGATTGCGCCATCAGTGGTCATCTGATATAGTATGAAGGAAATGAATAAAGCCGCCGACTCGACGACTAACACCTCCCACAACAACGACTCCCTTTCGTTAGGGGCAATTGCACTCGACCT
>CAZZHV010000032.1:0-13484 GCA_964654135.1 uncultured Candidatus Saccharibacteria bacterium | reverse complement strand
GCGTACGGCTGGGGGCCGTGAGGTCGCAGGTTCAAGTCCTGTCACCCCGACCAAGCAAAAGGGACCACCAAAATGATGGTCCCTTTTGCTTTACCTGGATGGGCTTGAATGAATGTGGGTCAATTATGCCGGCGGCACAATTGACTTCAGGCAGGTTCAAGTCCTGTCACCCCGACCAAACGAAAAGAGATCGACAGATGTCGATCTCTTTTCGTTGTTTTTGAGCAGAGCAGGACTTGACGAAGAATATAACAAAAGCTCCGGTGAAGCTTTTGTCTCAACCAGAAAGCAAGTCCTGTCACTATAAGTTCCATACCTTTGTAGGAATTGGACCAATCACTCGCAGCTCACAAATGTACTCATATGGTATATACTAAAAATAGTTCCCATAAAAACAGAAAGCCATAAAATGAAAACCATTAAGTTTGAACATAGACTTGCAGAGCTCATTCGGGCTGGTGAAAAGACTGCCACCTGGAGAATTTATGACGACAAGAATCTGGCGGTCAATGATCACGTTGCTTTGACGGACAAGGTTGATCCCCAGAATCCGGCTACTTGGGTCACTATTGGAAACGCTGTAATTGATACAATAACCGAGAAACGCCTTGGAGCGATTCAAGAATCTGACACAGAAGGTCACGAGAAATTCGCTTCACAAGAGGAGATGCTTGAAACGTACCAGCGCTACTACGGGCCACAAGTTACACTTGATACCCCTGTAAAAATTATACATTTTTCATTGTTGTCGAAATTAACAACAGAAAATACAACGCTTACTAGCAAACAGCCAAAACTAATGGAGGCAAAGCTATATGCTGATGGTGGATCGAGAGGAAACCCAGGTCCATCAGCGAGCGGCTACGTAGTCCTTACTATGGACGATGAAGTTGTTGTCGAAAATGGTGTGTATCTTGGCGTTACTACTAATAACCAGGCTGAATATCAAGCGCTTAAGCTGGGGCTGGAGGCTTCACTTAAACAGGGCGTTAGAACACTCCATGTCTATATGGATAGCATGCTAGTTGTTAACCAGATGATTGGCATCTTTCAGGTTAAGAACCGGGATTTGTGGCCAATACACGACTCAATTAAGCAGCTCGTAGCTCAATTTAAACATGTGTCTTTCACACATGTCCCCAGAGCGCTTAATAAGCTAGCCGATAAGCAGGTAAATAATGCGCTTGATGCCCATGCGCAGGACCATAAGATATAGCCGTAAGGGCTTAACAGTGGTATAATTGCTGTTAAGCCAGATCATCGGCTAGTCGCTTGCGAAAGCAAGAGGAAAGTCCGGGCAGTTCAGAGGAAGGTAGTTGCTAACGGCAACCGGAGGTAACTCTAGGGAAAGTGCCACAGAAACTAAACCGCTTCTTCGGAAGTAAGGGTGAAAAGGGCGAGGTAAGAACTCGTGGTTTATGGCGGTGACGTCATAAAAGGGTAAACCCTACCTGCTGCAAGGAGATGGATGTCTTTACGGGTACTTTGTATCCGGGTTCCTCTGCCGGCATCCGTCATAAAAACCGCTTGATCTTGATGGCAACGTCAGGACTAGATAGATGACTAGCTAAAACAGAACCCGGCTTACTGGTGGTCTGGCTAGAGAACATAAAAAATACCCGCTCATATGAGCGGGTATTTTGTTTTGAAAGAAGTAAGAACTACTTTTTTGTTGTTTCAGCAACAACAGCTGCGAAAGCTTTTGGTTCGCTTACGGCAAGTTCGCTCAAGATCTTTCGATCAATAGCGATGTTTGCAGCCTTAAGGCCGGCAATAAGTTTGCTGTAAGTTGTACCATTTTCGCGAGCAGCAGCGTTGATACGTGCATTCCAGAGCTCGCGGAAGGTGCGCTTGCGGTTACGGCGGTCGCGGTATGCGAATTGTAATGCCTTAGTAACTGCCTGCTTACCACGCTTAACGCTTACGCGGTTAGAGTGGGTCATACCCTTGGTTGCTTTACGGATTTTAACGTGTTTGCGGTGTGTGGCAACGCCTCGTTTTACTCGCATGCTAGACTCCCATGTTCAATTTAATGCTCTTGGTTTGAGCACCTGTAAGTGTCTCAAGACCTGCAAGCTTACGCTTGCGAGCGCCACTCTTCTTCTGAAGGAAGTGGTTCTGACCTGAATGACGGCTGCGTACGCGACCGTTCTTTGATACGCGGAAGCGGTCCTTGGTACCGCTATGCGTCTTTAGCTTTAGCTTTGGCATGACTGCTCCTTATTACAAAATTAAGCTGTCGTCCGGCGAATTGTGGCTGTTGGTCTACAACAATCACATCACCGAAGTCATTGATAACTTTTTCAGCAAGTTTAAAACCCAAGTCTTTGTGAGCGAGCTCGCGACCACGGTAGAAGATGGTGATCTTAACCTTGTGGCCAGTTTCGAGGAAGTCTATAACCTTCTTAAGCTTAACGCCTAAGTCGTGCTCACTAATCTTAAGCCCAAATCGCATTTGTTTAACTTCCAGGGTCTTAGCGTTGCGCTTGTTTTTCTGCAACTGCTTAGTTCGCTGGTAGTTATACTTGCCCCAATCAACAATTTTGGCGACTGGCGGATTTGCCTCTGGTGAAATTTCCACCAAATCCAATTCCTGATCTTCTGCGATTTGCAATGCCTCAGCGCGCGAAAGAATGCCTAGTTGGCGTCCATCTGCATCGATGACTCGTAGCTGAGGTGCCCGAATTTCTAGATTCAGGCGTGTGTGCTTGCTGATAAGTATCTCCTTTAATATATTGTTGACCCCGTTATTTTAACAGATGCGGAAACAGGGGTCAAGTTGACCCTTGTACATCGTGCAGATTATTGCTATTTCGATACTGCAATGCCTCAGAAATATGTGGTATTTTTATTGTTTTTGAATCCTCCAGATCGGCAATCGTACGTGCCGTTTTTGCGACCTTCATATAGCTGCGCGCTGACAGGGATAACTTCTTTGCTGCAGTATCTAGAAAGGCCTTAGCACCAATGTCAAAATTGCAAAAGGTGCGTAGCTCTTTGTTGGTCATCGAGGCATTCAATTTCTGAGAAGATTTAAACCGGTTATATTGCGTTTTACGAGCTTGAGTGATTGCCTTGACCGCAATCTCTATGTCATCAGTTGTCGCTGACTGTAGCAGCGAGCTGTGTTCTACTGTGTCCACTGTGACATGTAAGTCTATTCGGTCCAGAATAGGCCCAGATATTTTTTGCCTATAACGTTGCAGCTGAACAACAGTACACTGACACTCTTGATTACTCCCATAAAAACCACAAGGACAAGGGTTCGCAGTGGCTACCAATATAAAATCAGCAGGGAAAACAGCAGTTTCTTTTGCGCGCGAAATAGTTATGACACGATCTTCAAGCGGCTGACGCAATGATTCAAGTGTACTTCTATCGAACTCAGGCATTTCGTCCAAAAAAAGAATACCTCTATGGCTAAGACTAATCTCACCAGGTTTAAGCTGCTGGCCACCACCGATTATGGCGATCCTGCTTGCCGTATGATGCGGCGCTCTAAATGGCCTATCGTATATAAGATCCTCATAGTTGCTGCTCGCAAGGCTGTGAAGGTGAGTAACTTCTAGCATTTCATCTGTGCTTAGTTGAGGTAAAAGGCTGGGGAGGGCTTTTGCGAGCATACTCTTGCCAGTGCCGGGCGGACCGTTGAGGAATATATTGTGGCCACCGGCTGCAGCTATCTGTAGGGCTCGCTTAGCATTAAGCTGGCCTATGATTTCACTAAGCTTAGCAGTTTGTTTTGTATCCGAGATTTTGATCTCTGTAGCTGAGCCACTGATTGGGAGCGGGGTCGCCGTAAACAGGTAAGTGTACACTTCGCTCAGACTTTGAAAAGGTACGACAGTGATGTCGGGAATGAGTGCTGCTTGTTGAAGATTACCGCGAGGGATAAAAAATGTGGTTATGCCGAGTTTCTTGCCTGCAATAATCTTGCCAATAATGCCTCTCACAGATCGTATGCTACCATCGAGCCCAATCTCGCCTATAAATACTGTGCTACTATCAGGCGCTCTATGCGGCTTGTGCTGTTCCAGTAATATGGCAACTGCTATTGCTAGATCAAAACTAGTACTTTCTTTTGGTATGTCAGCTGGAGCAAGATTAATTGTTACACGCTTTTTGGGAAATTCCAGTTTGCAGCAATGAAATGCGCTTCTAATACGTTCTTTCGATTCCTCAATAGATTTATTGCCGAGGCCAATAATAATGACCGTGGGCAAGCCGTTTGTTAATGAGCACTCAATTTCGATTTTATGACCGTCACCATTTACATTCAGGATGCTTTGAATTGATTTCATGTGTAAAGGAATATGATGAGTTCCTAAAAAAGTAAAGACCCACCTGATTTTGAGGTGGGTCTTTGGGAATAATTTTTTGGTATTTTATTTCTTTATTGAGTAGAAACAGTTTGTTTTAAGGTGTTGGCTTTTCATGGAACAACGGCTTGCGAGAAGCCGTTGTTGCGAAGTCGTTTTTGTTTTTGAGCACTTTTTTTATTCAAGTGCTACTGCTATCTTATTAGTTGCTTTGGCTTGTGTCAACAATAATTATGCTTATTTTTTATCAAACCTGTGTATAACTTTCCACTACTGTTTAAATACGAAAAAAATATCAAAGTACTGAACAAGGAAAGTGCTTATGGTATTGACTTTTTGCGCAACTTAGAGTAGTATTAAGGTTAGTAAGTACAAAAACAAAAACAACTTACATTAACAATTAAATAACGCTCACTTTGCCCTAAAGGCAAATGGAGCGGTCAGTCAAAGCCAAAGGACCGGCAACTGCTAATTATTTTACATTGGGCGGATTTGCCACCTGCGGTTCCAAAACACCACGATTTTTTATCGTGGTGTTTTTAAGTAATCGAGTACAATAGTTCTATATGAAGCGATCAGTCATTATCTCAGCAAGCAGTGCACTTATTTTATTAATACTCCTTATGGCTACCGACCCCAGTAAACTCCCTTCATTTATACTGGTTATACCGTTCATACTTATTTTTACTATCATTTGGTCTTTAAGCTTCAGCAGTCTTAGGGGAGCTAATTTGACTCGCTTACGAAGCGCACGTCTTAGCCTTGTTCTGGCAGGTTTGCCGGTTAGCCTCATGCTGCTACAGTCCATTGGTCAGTTAACTGTGCGTGATATTGTCACTATCCTGGCATTTTTTGGCTTGGCCTATTTTTATATTTCGAGAATTGCTGCGTCGGCGGAATAGCCTGGCAATATAGATGGCTATTTATTCGGTAGTTTTGCTATAATGCATATAAAGATATGAATCCACAATTTGACGCAACACCAGGTTTGAATTTGCCAGAGCCTTCGCTTAGTACGGAGCCTGCTAGCTCTACGATGCCACCTCAGGCTGTGCAGCCCTATGCTCCGCAGCCAATGGCACCGCAACCTTTACAGCAGCCGATGCAGCCCCTGGCGCCAGTTCAGCCTAGTCTACCAGCGCAACAGCCGGTAGCACAGCAACCCTCCCAACAAGCGGCTGCTCCTCAGCAAGCAGTGCCAACGACAGAGGATGATATTGACCAGCAATGGATTAACAAAACCAAGGATGCTATCGCACAGTTCCAGATGGATCCATATGCTCAAAGTAATGCTATAAGTCAAATTAAGGCTGAATATTTGCAGACACGCCATAATATTACGACTAAACTGGGCGGTGAATCATGACCGGTCTACTATTTGTCTTTGTATTGCTCCTATTGACGGGTGCCATCGCTGGCCCTGTAGTTTACGCACGATCAAGATCAACAAAACGTGATCAGAAGAACTATGAACGTGGCCTTAAAATTGTGCCGTTGCTTATTCACCTGCCGCCAGCAGGCGAAGACACTAACGGGGGCGGCAGAGACACTCGAGACGTTGTAGACGAAAATATCTCGAAGGCTCAAGTTATCTATAACATTATCGCTAGCACGGTACAGGAAGAGAATTTTAAGAACAAAGTATATGGTCAGCGTCACTTTGGCTTCGAGATTGTTGGCAACAAAGGTTTTGTACACTTTTATGCGGCAGTGCCAATCTCTCTTATAGAAGTGGTTAAGCAGGCGATTGTTAGTGCCTATCCTGCAGCACGTCTCGAGGAAGTGCCTGAACACAATATATTTAGTCCAACCGGCAAGCTATCTGGCACCGTAGGTGGAGAATTAAAGCTCAAAGAAGAGTTCGCGTATCCTATTGCCACCTACCAAGACCTCAAGCGTGATGCCATGCAGGCAATGCTTAATGCGCTATCAACGCTAGATAAAGAAGACGGCGCGGCAATCCAGATACTTATGCGTCCTGCAGACCCTGAGTGGCGCAAAACTGCCAACAAGCTTGCAAATGAAAAGCGAAAGGGCAAAGATGACGCCAAGAAGGGCGCTGACCAACTACTTGGTATTGGCCGTGATCTTGCAACAGCCTTCGTAAAGCCGCCCGAGTCAAAAGACGACAAGAAGGAAGATAAGAAGAATGATCTTTCGAGTCTTGATCAGGCTATCCTTGATTCTATCGACGACAAAACTCGATACCCAGGTTACGAAGTGGTCATCCGCGTAGTTGTATCATCTAATATATCTCATCGCTCACAGGCGATATTGAACAATATTATTGCAGCCTTTGCGCTATTTGATGCACCTGGAAAAAACGGATTCAAGTATGAAGCAGCAGAAGATACTAGCGAATTTGTGACGTCATATTTACTACGATTTTTCCCACAAACAGATAAGGAAAACGTATTAAACTCAGTTGAGCTCGCAACTATATTTCATTTTCCTGATCAAAAAAGTATTCCAACATCCCAGCTGGAGCGCCAAGATTCGAAGCAGGTCGATGGCCCACGGAACATTCCAGAAAATGGACTTTTGCTTGGGTACAATGTTTTTCGTGGTGTACGTAAGCCCATTCGCTTAAGTAAATCTGATCGCCAACGCCACATGTACGCAGTTGGTCAGACTGGTACCGGTAAATCTACCTTCTTAGAGAACCTTGCGTTCCAAGATATGCTCGACGGTAACGGCTTTGCCTTTGTCGACCCCCATGGTGATACAGCTGAGCGCCTGTTAGCTATGGTTCCAAAAGAGCGCACAGAAGATGTCATTTATTTCTGCCCATCAGATACAGATTATCCAATGGGCCTTAACTTATTTGAATACAAAGATAGTGACCAAGTCGACTTCCTGATCCAGGAAGTCTTGAACATGCTCTACAAGCTGTACGACCCACAGCGTCAGGGTATTATTGGTCCGCGCTATGAGCACTTATTCCGTAATGCCGCATTAACAGTTATGGCCGACCCTAACGGTGGTACGTTTATTGATATTCCTAAGCTTTTCAGCGACAAGCAGTTTGTTAAGCAAAAGCTTCAGTACGTGAAGGACCCAAATGTTCTGGACTTCTGGAACAAAGAGATGCCTCAGTCTCAAAAATCTAATGAGTTTGGTGAGGTTGTCAGTTGGTTTGTCAGTAAGTTCGGTGCGTTCCTGTCCAACGCAATGATGCGAAATATTATTGGCCAGCGTGAAAGCGCATTTGATTTACGCGAGATTATGGACGAAGGCAAGATATTGCTCGTCAATCTTAGTAAAGGTAAGACAGGGCAACTTAACACTCAGTTGCTCGGTATGATGTTCGTCATGAAATTCCAGGCGGCTGCAATGTCACGCGCTAACATCCCAGAAGACCAGCGTCGAGATTTTGCACTGTACGTGGATGAGTTCCAGAACTTCTCGACTGATTCGTTTGCGAGCATTTTGTCTGAAGCTCGTAAGTACCACCTTAACTTGATCGTTGCGAACCAGTTTACGACACAGCTTACGCAAGAGATTCGAGACGCGGTCTTCGGTAACGTTGGTACGGTTGTGTCATTCCGTATTGGCCAGCAAGATGTCGAAACACTCGTAGAATACTTTAAGCCGACCTTTGAGACCGGTGATCTTCTACGCATCCCTAACCATAACGCTATCGTACGCACAATGATAAATGGTGTACCGACACAACCATTTAGCTTATCGACAATTCCGCCACTGGGTTCGCCTAACTATAAGCTTGCAGAAGCCCTCAAGCAGCTGACTGCCGCCAAATACGGTCGCCCACGTGCTGCTGTCGAAAAGGAAATCTTTGGCCGACTTACCACAAAGCCAGAGCCACCAAAGTTTGGTGCGACAGGCTTCGGCCAACGTCCAGCCGGCTCCGCTGGTAACCGATTTATGCCACCAACCCCACAAGTTGGTGCGCAGGGCGCTCCTACTCGGCCTAAGCCTGGTCAACCATCGTTTCTTGATGATTGGATGTCAAAGCGCCAGCCAGGCGCTGGTGCAGCTCCTCAGCGCCACGCTGATCGAACGCCTCCAGGTGCGCCAACGATGCCAGCAATGTCTCATCATAATCAGTCATTTGCTGATTCTTGGAGCGCAAAGCGTGCAGCTTTGCCGCAAAGCCCACAGCCATCACAGCAGCCTGTAGTCCACGCACCACAACGCAATATATCAAGTGACTCATATGATAAAGTCGAAGTCGATACAATTGCACAGCAGCTTAAGCACGACTTTAAGCCAGCTCACCAAGCTCCAGCATCTCAACCACCACAGCACGTCCAGCAGCACGTAGCGCCTGCTCATATACAGCCGCCACAACCCGTGCAGGCCCAACCGGTTATGCCCCAGCCTCAACCACAGATTCCTCAACCGCCTGTAGCTCCAGCACCCCTGGTGAGCGGGCCGGCTCTTAGCCACGATCGCAACGCTCAGGACGATACAATTATCATCGACCAAGACGGTAACTTCCAGGTTCGCGAGTAGTCTCTCGGCTATTTGCTAAAACTCTTTTTGTAACCTATAATATAGAGTAAGTGGGTTAAATCTACATCTAATACAGCAAGAGGGTGACTTAGAAGTGGCTAAACAAAAAGACTATTCAGCAGATCAAATTCAGGTCCTTGAGGGACTTGAGCCCGTTCGTAAGCGACCGGGTATGTATATCGGTAGCACAGACGTTACCGGTTTACACCACCTTGTGTGGGAAATTGTCGACAACGGTATCGACGAGGCTTTGGCTGGGCACGCTACAAGTGTAGCTGTGACCATCCTTGCCGACGGCGGTATTAAAGTTTTCGATGATGGACGTGGTATTCCTACCGACGTTCATCCAAAGACAGGCAAGAGTACTGTAGAGACAGTACTTACTGTTCTACACGCCGGTGGTAAGTTCGGCGGCGGTGGCTATAAGGTATCCGGTGGTCTTCACGGTGTGGGCTCAAGCGTTGTAAACGCATTGTCCGATCGTCTTATCATCAATGTATACCGTGAAGGTAAGTCATTCCATCAAGAATATATGAGGGGTGTACCTCAGGGCGACCTCAAGACAACCGGAAAATCCAAGCTCACAGGTACAGAAATTACTTTCTATCCTGATGCTTCGATTTTTGAGACAATCACATTCAACTACGATACAATTTTGGATCGCTTGCGCCATGCAGCATATCTCACAAAAGGTATCAGAACTTCACTTACTGACGAACGCACTGGAAAACGCTACAGCTTTTATTTTGAAGGTGGTATCAAATCATACGTTACGCACCTTAATATCGGTAAAGAAGTTGTCGACGATGACGTATTCTATGTCGATAAGCAGGTAAATGATACGCAAGTAGAGATTGCGGCTCAGTACACTGACGGCTACACAGAGACCATTAAGCAGTTTGCTAACAACGTCTTTAACCCAGATGGCGGTAGCCACCTTACCGGTTTCCGTTCTGCATTAACTCGCGTTGTAAACGAATACGCTCGCAAGACAGGCTTACTAAAAGAAAAAGAAGAAAACCTTACCGGCGAAGACTGTCGTGAGGGTTTGACCGCTGTTATTTTGGTTAAAATTCCTGATCCACAGTTTGAAGGTCAGACCAAGAACAAGCTTGGTAACCCTGAAGTCCGTGGTCACGTAGAGCAGGTAATGACTGAATACTTCAACTACTATCTTGAAGAACACCCAGGTATTGCACGCAAGATCATCGGCAAAGCATTGCTCGCAGCTCGTGCACGTAAAGCTGCCCGCGCTGCTCGCGAGAATATCATCCGTAAGGGTGTCCTTGAAGGTTCAAGTATGCCAGGTAAGCTTGCTGACTGTTCAAGCAAAGACCCAATGAATTCTGAAATCTACTTGGTAGAGGGTGACTCTGCCGGTGGTTCCGCAAAATCTGGTCGCGACAGCAAGACTCAGGCAATCCTGCCACTTCGTGGTAAGGTTCTGAACGTTGAACGCGCACGTCTCGATAAAATGCTCGCCAACAACGAAATTCTGAGTCTTATTAAGGCGCTTGGTGTTGGTATCGAAGATTCGTTCTCTCTAGAAGGTCTTCGCTACGGTCGCGTTATTATCATGACCGATGCTGATGTCGACGGCTCGCACATTAGTACACTGCTTTTGACATTCTTCTTCCGCTTTATGCAGCCGGTTGTGGACGCTGGGCACGTATATCTAGCTAAGCCACCTCTGTTTGAGCTCGTTAAGCCAGGTCGCAAGTCAAGTGTCTTTATCTATGACGAAGACGAGCTTGAGACTACGCTTGATCGTATTATCGAAGAGCGCAAGAAAGAAGGCCTTAAGGTCGAAGCTTCTTCGGAACGTTTCCGCCAAGCTGGCTTTATCGAACAGAAGCGCTACAAGGGTCTTGGTGAAATGGACGCTGAACAGCTCTTTGAGACAACTATGAACCCTGAAAAGCGTGTTTTGCAGCAGGTTAAGGTGGCTGACGCCGAAAAAGCTGACGCTATTTTCAACAAACTTATGGGTACAGAGGTGGAGCTTCGTAAGAACTTCATCCAGACACATGCGAAATTTGTGAAGGATTTGGATATTTAGTATGGACGAGCAGACACCTATGGAAAACCAAGAAGAACAAATCGAACAGCAAACGCCTTTTGAAGGTGAAGTAGTGGAGCAACAAACGCACTCACGTTTAGTTGAGCACCGTAGCGTTGAAGACGTCATGGAAGATAGCTATTTGCGCTATTCCATGAGTGTTATCGTCTCTCGCGCACTTCCTGACGTCCGCGATGGTATGAAGCCGGTTCATCGCCGCATCCTTTACAGCATGAACAGCGAAGGTTTGCGCAGTAGCGCCCGCCACCGTAAGAGTGCTAACGTCGTTGGTTCTGTGATGGGTAAGTACCACCCACACGGTGACTCTTCTATTTATGACGCTATGGTCCGTATGGCTCAACCATGGTCAATGCGCTACATGCTCATTAATGGCCAGGGTAACTTTGGTTCTATGGATGGAGATCCACCAGCTGCCATGCGTTACACTGAGGCTAAAATGGCCCATCTTGCCGATGAACTTTTGGCCGATATCGACAAAGAAACTGTTGATTTCCGTGATAACTACGATGGTACCACTCAAGAGCCATCTGTTTTGCCAGCAAAACTGCCAAACTTGCTCCTCAATGGTCAGCTTGGTATTGCCGTTGGTATGGCAACTAACATTCCGCCACATAACCTCGGTGAGCTTATTGATGCAACTATTACTCAAATCGACAACCCTGATGCCACTCTGGATGATCTTCTTGAGCACATTAAAGGTCCAGACTTCCCAACTGGTGGTGTTATCTTCGGTAAGGATTCACTTCGTACAGCCTATGCTACCGGTCGCGGTGGTGTAGTCGTTCGTGGTATTGCTGAAGTAGTAGAAGGCAATAAAGGCCGTCACCAGATCGTCATCACCGAAATTCCTTATGGTCTTAACAAGGCAAGTCTTATCGAAAAGATTGCCGACCTCTACAAGGAGAAAAAGATCACTGGTATTAGTGACTTGCGTGACGAAAGTGCGCGTGGTGTTGTCCGTATTGTTATTGACCTTAAGAAGGACGCATACCCAAAGAAGCTCCTAAACCAGCTCTACAAGCTGACTCCGCTTCAAATGACGTTCCACTTTAACATGCTCGCACTTATTGACGGCATCCAGCCACGCGTTCTTGGCCTACAGGATATTATCGGTGAACACATCAAGCACCGCCGTATCGTTGTTCGTCGTCGTACCGAATACGAACTTCGCAAAGCAAAAGAGCGTGCTCACATCTTGGAAGGTTTGAAGATTGCTCTCGATCATATCGACGAAGTAATCAGCACTATTCGCTCTAGCGAAACCACCGATGAAGCACAAGCTAACTTGATGAAGAAGTTCGGTTTGAGCGAAATTCAAGCCAAGGCCATTCTTGCAATGCAGCTTCGCACACTTGCTGGCCTGGAGCGCAAGAAAATCGAAGATGAACTCGCTGAACTCCTTAAGACCATTGCTGGGCTCGAGGCTATCCTTGCTGACGAGGCTAAAATCCTCGCTATTATTAAGGACGAATTCCTCACTATCAAGAAACAATACGCCGATGAACGCCGTACTCGGGTAATTACCCAAGAACTTGGCAAGATGAGCGACGAAGACCTTGTTCCAGATGAACAAGTCGTAGTTACTCTTACTAATGCGAACTACATCAAGCGCAGCCCAATTGCTGAATATAAGAAGCAGGGGCGTGGTGGTAAGGGTCGCCGTGGCATGACTACTCGCGAAGAGGACGTTATCGAACACCTCGTAAACGCAAGTACCCACGATTACCTCCTATTCTTTACCAACAAGGGTCGCGTATTCCGCATCAAGACCTACGAAGTACCTATGGCTTCATTGAGTGCCAAGGGTATCGCTATCGTAAACTTGCTTCAACTTCAGCCAGAAGAAACTGTTAGCGCAGTTATTAATGTCAGCAAGCAGGATGGCGGTGAAGGCGGTAACCTCTTTATGTGTACTGTCCGTGGTGTCGTTAAGAAGACTCCTTTTGATCAGTATCAGAATGTGCGCACTTCAGGCTTGATTGCTATTAACCTCGATGACGGTGACGAACTTAAGTGGATCCGTATGACTAATGGCGATAACGAAGCTGTTATCTCAACTTCACAGGGTCAGGCAATTCGTTTCCACGAGCGTGATGTCCGCCCAATGGGCCGCGTATCTCGCGGTGTTCGCGGTATCCGCCTCCGTACTGGCGACCAGGTGATTGGCATGGATATTGTCCAACCGGGCTCAAGCATCTTTGTTATTAGCCAGTCAGGTTACGGCAAGCGCACCAAGGTAGCGCAGTTTACTGCTCATGCGCGTGGCGGTGTCGGTATTCGCTCCGCAGTAGTTAATACTAAGACCGGTAAGCTGGTCGGCGTTAAGACTCTAACCGGCGAAGATGACCAGGAAGTTATCATCGTATCGAGCCAAGGTCAGACTATCCGACTGGGCCTCAAGGACATTCCAGAGCTCGGTCGTGCTACACAAGGTGTGCGTATTATGAGACTAAATGACGGCGACGAAGTTGTATCTCTAGCATTAGTAGACGCAGCAGGTGAAGACGAAGTTGAGCTCTCAGACGAGCAACCTCAACAGGGGTAGCAACAGATAAGAAAAGTGGTGATGTAACAATCACCACTTTTTCTTCTAAAATATTCTTGACCGA
>CAZZHV010000031.1:0-14583 GCA_964654135.1 uncultured Candidatus Saccharibacteria bacterium | reverse complement strand
AAGATAACCCAGAAGAGCGTCTGCCGGTCAAAAACTTAGCCTACAATAAGTGTCCTGCAATAGCACCTCTTGGGGTGCTTGACGAAAAGAGTCAGGAACGCTTGAAGATACATATGGAAGCGGTAAAGAAACACGCCAAAATGCTGGCTGACATGCCTGACCTTGAAGCTAAACTTTGTAAAGCTGTAGAAATTCTCGATGAAGCAATGCAAACGAGCTTTTTGGCCGATAACCATCACGTTGATAACCAGTTATATGATGGCTTCTTTGGCAATCAGGATAAACAAAGTATGCGTGTTGTACGTGCCGCAAAACCTGAAGAACTAGGGGACCTTAACGTGCACTTCGAAGACAAGCGCCTCGATGCACTTTTGCCACTCTACAAAGCGCGGAACTATCCAAAGTCACTCAGTGGCGAAGAACGAGAGCAATGGGACACATTCTGTAAAGAGCAGCTGCTGGGTGGCGGCCAGCACAGCCGGATGGCAAAATTTCTGGGCCGCTTACAGGAAATCGCCGCTAAGGGCGACCTGACCGGACACCAGGAATATCTTCTCGAAGAACTCAAGCTGTATGCTGAGAGCGTTATGCCTGAGTTCGAAGTCTAGATAGTTCTATATTTTTATGTTATAATATGACTCTATATAAGAGAGTCTGTATGTCTGAGCGTTTTGATAGTGAACCAAATGAAGATAGTCTTGAATTCCTATATAAGGATAGAGCGGATGCATTTGAATATCCCGAAGACTCATCTTATGAGCTTCCGGATAGCGACTTAAGCCGTCGACTTGAACTGAGCACGCTTCTTTCTACAATGGCACTAACCACACCACTGTATCGCAGCGGCTTTGGCAGGCTTTCTACTTTTCGACGCCAGCGGAGTTTTAATAATTTGTATAAGGGCTTTGATACTTTTGATGAAGATATCGAGCAAGTACAAGAAGAAACATTGATAGTTGACCCTCTTCCAGAGCGTCAAACAAGCGAGAAGCTGCAAGATTATATATGTCGTGCTATTACGCCTGCCAATCGTGATGCATTTGAAGCAGATTTGCAACCAGCTCAAGATACGCTACGAGAACTATACGCCGATGATCCGAAAGCCGTAAATGCTATTAACCAAGAGGCTGATATTTTACGTTGGCGCTTTTTCGGCCAGCCTAACGAACCATTGCCGGCTGGCTTATATGTGCCGCGGACAACGAAGGAAGTGGAGCTTGCTCAGCATGTATTTAATGAGGAGCTGGAAGCTGCAGTCGCTACGCACAGTACCGAGACAGCTCGGTTTTTGCGGGGCAATAAGGATGAAATCCGAGATATTGTAGCCGAAGCTATGCGCGAAACGCCACTCTATGCTTACATGGAAAGTTTTGCGGCACCAAGTACTCAGCGTTGCGTGGAGGAATTGCCGCTTGACCAGAATCAACAGGCGCGCCGTACTGCGGAAATCACACTTGCACTAACGCGTCAGTACGGCACAACTGCCGAAGAATTATATCGGCCGACTAGCGGTGCTACATATAATGCTCATCGCCACTATGTTAGGGCTATTGCTGCGCTGGATCATGAAATTGAGCCACAGGTACGCTTGGAACAGAGTGATCCAGATGAAGATCCGTACGATCGTTTATTAAGAGCGGTACAGCACGATATCGCCAAGCAGTGGTCCGAGGAACATGGTCGACATGCAACGGCCGACGATGTTGTTATAAGTTTTAGGGAGCGGTCAGTTTGTGGCCTAACCATATACCTTGATAGATACTTAGATGCCATCGTAAAACGATTTAGCGACACCAGTGATGTGCCAGAGGATATCGTATCTGGCAGTTTATTGCATAGAATGGTTGGTACGGCGCAATTTGAGCATCGTACCCCGTACCTCCAAGCACTCGAAGAAACCGTTATGGCACATGCAAACCAACAATTGCACGACTTGTTCGAGGAGGGGTGGTCTGCGCCAAGTAGGCTTAAACGACA
Organism: uncultured Candidatus Saccharibacteria bacterium; assembly: GCA_964654135.1. Lineage (GTDB taxonomy): Bacteria > Patescibacteriota > Saccharimonadia > Saccharimonadales > UBA4665 > CAMLQK01. Next base: position 12,606 of record CAZZHV010000031.1, on the reverse strand, counting down.
ATCTTGGATTCGTCGGCCTCTACTTCCAGAGCCAGCAGGCTACCTTGGCGGTTATACGCCTAGAGACAGAGAAAGCCAAGCACCAGTTAAGATGCAGACGCTTGCCAACCAGTTACGTACATCTGCCGGTGAAGTACTGCACGATAATCGTCAGGATGACACGCCACGACTTATCATGGAGGTTCCTCTGCCAGGTGGTTTTACACCCTCTGACGAACAGCCTGATCTGACGATCGCAGTTTTATCAGTGCAGCCGGGAAACACACTGTACGTTCCTGGCTTTACGACCAGCGATGTGCGCCAAGAGGCTGGACGAACAATATGTAATTTCATCAAAAATGAAACAGATGATCCCTACGAAGCTTGTGCTGTTGCCATTCCTAATGAAGTTCTTGATGACGTCGCGGCTGTTTATGCCAAACAAGGCTTTAACGATTTGGCTTACCAAATTAGAAGCAGCCATGACATGACAGTGGAAGGCCTAACTGCTATCCTCAGCCAGGGCATGACATATACTATTGATCCACAAACAGATAAATCAGTTGCCTCTATCGGCGGCCAACCTAGTGTGCAATGCGTGGGCGCCGACGAGCTGTTGCGCCAGGGTCTAAATGCTGCTTTTGGAAACTGTACGCGTGGTGTTGGCGGCTATATACTTGGACCTCGTGCTTCATCTGATATTGCAGCGCTACAGCATAGGCAAACATTGTTCATTCATGACGGGCGCCGATACATACTTGATGCCACACCAGATTTGGAAAATTCCCTCGAGCGTATTCGTGAGCATAAGACAAATACGACCGACAAAGTACAGCGTTATACAGTCGAAGTGCCTAGATACCACTCCATGAGTTATGAACGTACCGTGGAAACTGTGGCACCACCGAGTGCCAGTGAGGCCGCACGCACTATTTTGGAAAATGCGCCTGCAGCCATCGAAAATATTCGTGAGTCTTTTGAGGCGTCAGTTCGGGCGAGGCTAGGTATAGTTGATGACCCGCGTTTTGCACGTCGTGAAGATTTTTATAGCCATGTGTTGGCTATTTCTCCTAAGCCGGAAGATCCACTACGATCGACCTTTGTCTCTATGTTCGACGTCGTGCGCGCGGCGCAGCCCCAGCTAGATACTGTTGAGTTTAATCAGCAGACGCTAAAATTAACGCAGCAGCTTATCGGATCTATCCAGGAGCTACCGCTTAAGGACCGCTCTCGGTATGGTGATATAGTTGATGATGCTATGTTGGCTACGCTCAATGCAAATGTACGCCGGTTGGCATCACATCTTGATCGTATGCGCTGGGCTTTGAAAACACTCGATCAGTAGTGTAGTTCTTGACGACGCTGCGTTTCAGCCATAATGCTGATCGCAATAATCCATGCCTGGAAAAGTTGAGCACGCGTACCAGCACGAAAAATGAGCACACCGCTAATAGTGCTAGCTACTAACAGCCATGCTAGAAATGTAATTTGTAATTGTGTACCAGGAATTAGGCCCAGCACGATAAAGTCGGACATTTTTTCCACCTCCGTTTTTGATTTGTTTATACCCTAATTAAGCCTATAATAACTCTATTTTTGCTCTGGAGTCAAATATATTATTTATAAGCATTAGCGCAATGATCAAAAAAGAAAAATCACACCTAGTTTTGGTGTGATTTTTTGGTCTTTGGGGCTGTCTTTTGGGCAGCTTCCGCAGCAGATTTTTTGGAGGCATGTGGTGGCGTTTTGCCACGTTTCTTTGCCCACCAATCTTCGAGTGGATCGAGTACTCGGTGCAGTTGCTGCACGAGCCAGTCGCGAACCTTTTCGGCAAACGCAAACTCAGTTGCCAAAACAGCAAAACCTAGGAAGATGGCTGCCCAACCTGGGCCAGGAAGTGCCAACATAGCGATACCAGCCACGACAATCGCGAAACCAATCATAAAAACGAGTGGTTTGCGTACTGCAACCGGGATGCTTTTCCACCAGCGATAGAGACTATCCATATGAACAAGTATACCGTATCTTAAACAAAAGCTACCAAAAAGGGTAATGCCGAGAATGAATGGCGCTGAACCTGGACAGGCCAGGCTGGCTAAATGTCGTATTTTAGCGTATACTATATCTGTTTTATGGCAGAGAAAATTATAGTCAAAGGTGCGCGTGAACATAACCTCAAGAATATTGATGTTGAGATCCCACGCGAACAGTTAGTAGTTATCACAGGCTTGTCTGGTTCGGGTAAGTCTAGCTTAGCTTTTGACACTATTTATGCCGAAGGCCAGCGCCGCTATGTCGAGTCTTTGAGCTCTTACGCGCGCCAGTTCTTGGGCCTTATGGAAAAACCTGACGTCGACCAGATTGATGGTCTTTCACCTGCTATTTCTATTGATCAAAAATCAACCAGTCGCAACCCACGCTCTACGGTCGCTACAGTAACTGAAATTTACGACTATTTACGGCTATTGTTCGCCCGTATCGGTGTGCCACATTGCCCTGTTTGCGGTAAGCCAGTTACGCGCCAGACGACACAGAATATTGTCGACCAAATTGCTACTGTTGACCCGGGCGCGCGCCTCATGGTTTTGGCGCCTGTTGTGAGTGCAAAAAAAGGTGCATTCGAACATATCCCAGAGCAATACATGCGCGCTGGTTTTGCTCGTGCTCGTGTCGATAATGTTGTCTACGCACTCGACGAATTCCCGGTTCTTGATAAAAACTACAAGCACACTATTGAAGTAGTAATCGATCGCCTCGTAAATAACGAGGAGAGCCGCTCGCGCCTAGCACAATCTGTGGAGCAGGCACTTGAGGTTGCAGATGGTAAGGTCCGCGTGGTTAACGCCGACAATAACGCCGAAAACCAATACAGTCTCATGTACGCTTGTATCGATCATCCCGATGTCGTCATTCCTGAGCTTGAACCACGTACGTTTAGTTTTAACAGCCCGCAAGGTGCGTGCCCGATTTGTACCGGTTTGGGTTCGCGCCTGGAAGTTGACCCTGAGCTTGTCATTCCCAACGGTCGCTTAACAATTGCCGAAGGCGCCATTCGCCCATTCAACCGTGTAAATGCCGACGCTTGGTACATGAAGAAAATGCAAGCCGTTGCAGAGAAGTATAACTTTAGTCTGCATGTTCCAACTGGCGAATTAAGCCAAGAAAATCTTGACCGTATTATGTACGGTACTGGCAATGACACGTACAAAGTTAGTCTTGGTGGTGGTCGTACATTCCAGACGACATATGAAGGTGTTATTCCCAACCTAGAGCGTCGTCACAAAGAAACGGACAGCGACTTTATCCGTCACGATATCGAAAAATTCATGCAAGAAAAGCCTTGCTACAAGTGTCATGGTTTGCGCCTCAAGCCCGAGGTTTTGGCAATTACAATTGCCAGCCATTCAATTATGGACATCTGTCAGATGTCAATTGATGACGCTATTGATTATTTTGATGCGCTAGCGCTATCTGACAAAGATATGCAGATTGCAAAACTTGTACTTAAAGAGGTTTGCGCACGTCTTGGTTTCTTGCAAGACGTTGGCTTGAACTACCTGACGCTATTGCGTTCTGCCACGACACTGTCTGGCGGTGAAGCGCAGCGCATCCGCCTTGCTACACAGATTGGCTCTGGATTACAGGGCGTGCTGTACGTTTTGGATGAACCGAGCATTGGTCTGCACCAGCGGGACAACGATCGTCTTATTAAGACACTTAAGCATCTCAAGGAGCTAGGTAATACTGTACTGGTTGTAGAGCACGACGAAGATACTATTCGCACGGCAGATTACCTTTTGGATATTGGCCCTGGTGCTGGTATTCACGGTGGCCACGTCGTTGCCGCTGGCACACCGGCTGAAGTCGAAAAGAATCCAGCAAGTATCACCGGCGGGTATTTGTCAGGACGCACCAAGATTGATGTGCCTAAAAAACGTCGCAATGGTAACGGCAAGTCTATCAAAATTATTGGCGCCCGTGAAAACAACTTGCAGGGCGTAGATGTTGAGATTCCACTTGGTGAACTCGTTGTTGTTTCTGGTGTTTCTGGTTCTGGTAAATCAAGTTTGATTAACGATATCCTAGCCAAAGAACTCCAGGCTCGTTTAATGCGTGCCAACACCGTTCCTGGCAAGCATGATGATATCGAAGGCATCAAGGAACTCGACAAAGCAATTATTATTGACCAATCACCAATTGGTCGTACACCACGCTCTAATCCGGCTACATATACTGGCTTGTTTACGCCAATTCGCGAACTTTTTGCGCAAACTCCGGAAGCCAAACTCCGTGGGTATGGTCCAGGCCGCTTTAGCTTTAATGTTAAGGGCGGACGCTGCGAAAACTGCGCCGGTGACGGCATTATCAAGATTGAAATGCACTTTTTGCCAGATGTATATGTTCAATGTGAAGTTTGTCATGGCAAGCGCTATAATCGCGAAGCTCTCGAAATTATGTACAAAGACAAAACAATTAGTGATGTTTTGCAGATGACCTGTGAGCAGGCTTTGGAGTTTTTCGCTAATTTGCCATCCATTGCACGTAAACTGCAGACACTTGTTGACGTTGGCCTAGGTTACATCAGTCTTGGTCAGCCGGCTACTCAGCTGTCTGGTGGCGAAGCACAGCGCATTAAACTCGCTACTGAACTTTCGCGTCGTCCAACTGGCCGTACGCTCTATATTCTCGACGAACCAACCACAGGATTGCATATGGCTGACGTAGATCGTCTTCTTAAGGTTTTGCATGCTCTCGTTGATACTGGTAATAGTATGGTTGTTATCGAACACAACCTCGATGTCATTAAATCAGCTGACTGGATTATTGATATGGGTCCAGAAGGTGGTTCTGGCGGTGGTTTAGTTGTGGCAGAAGGCACACCCGAACAAGTTGCTAAAGCGCCGGACAGTTATACCGGTCAATTCCTCAAAAAAATGCTCTAGTTTCCTAGGGCATTTTTAGTTGGCTACACACAGAAATTTATTGTTTGTCACCAGGAGTAGTCAGCAAGACAACACTCTTAATGTCTTTGACTGGGCGATGACGCTTAATAGACGCATATCGCAGTATCTCACGCGTTTCTATATTAAATGGCGGCAGTGAGAGGTCAATTGGCCGCACATCACCTAAGTCGATATCGTGATTGACCTCTTCACGAATAAGAATCGGGTTGCTTGGGTCGGTTATGTCGTAGCTCTCGATAGTGTTGGTTATGAGCATGTACCGCCAATTCTTAGCGGTGTGCAAAAACTTTTGTACTTGTTCGTTGGTCCAATGCTGTAAAACATCTTTGACAATGACAAGGTCTGTCGGCGGAAGCTTATAGTCAAGCACGTCCGTAAGTATGAACTCGACGTTTTTCGTGTGTCCGTAGAGCTCTCGGTCTTTTTCGATTATAGATGGAACCACATCAATACCGGTGTATTTAACGGTATCCCAGCTAAGCAAGGTACTGAATTGCCAGTCACCACAGCCTAAATCAACGACAGTCTTAATGTCGTCTTGTGTAATTATTTCGCGCAACAAATCACGGTACACGGCTGTATTCTCTGGCAGAGACCCAGAGCCAGAACCCTTGTACCATCCTTTGTTTCGGTATATATCACTAAATTTTACTTCCATCGATGGTTGTTTTTTGGCATTCATACCATGTAACTCTTGCTCAAGCTTAACACAAATTCTAATAAACCCGTGCAGCTACAGGGCATATGGTATGCTTAAGACAGGTATTATACTACACATGTTAGCAAAAAGCATATTTTAATTCATGCTCGATTAATAGTAAATTATCTGATATAATAGCAGAAATATTATGAGGAGTACTCAGCTCATGAAAGTCCACTTTATTACATCCCGACTTAGCATTGTTAATGACATTGACTCATTACGCATGATTGTGGATGCAATGAAAGAAATCGGCTACACATATGACGATTGGCTTGAAAGCGCTTTTACTCGAGAACAAGAGGACAAGCGTAGCGAAACTGACTGGTCCTCAATCTTTAAGAGCAATATGGAAAATATTGCCAAGGCTGATGTCGTTATCGCCGAAACAAGCCATCCTAGCTTTGCCGTAGGCTACCAGGTTGCGGCTGCCGTTCAGCAAAAGAAGCCAGTACTGCTTTTGCGCCACAACGAGACTGATATTAACGCTTTCATTTCTGGCGTTGAAGATGGCTGGGTCCAACATGGCCGCTACGACAAGGAGACCATTAAAGGTATTCTACAAAAGTTCTACTCCGAAAATGATATCCAGTCCAAGGATATGCGCTTTAACTTCTTTATCGACCGCAAAATTTATAACTACTTGCGTTGGGCTGCCTTTAAAACAGGTAAAACTAAAGCCGAAATCTTGCGTGACCTCGTAGAAAACGAGATCGAAAAACAGAATTATCAGCCATAAGCTGTAGCTATATTACTCTCCAAGTTTCTTGTACGTATGCCTGCCCATATTTTAGGCTCTATGCAGACGTGCTATAATTAGGCGTTATGATAGTGCATGTTACAGGCAGTTTAGCGAATGTCGAGGAGGATATCACGTATCTTCGACGTATCGTAAAAACTATAAAGCAGAACGACTGTACGCTGGCGCTCGACTGGATCGAATCAGCCTATAGTGAAAGCAGCCAAGACGCTAGCAAGCACACTACTGAGGCCGATTGGCAGTCTATTATGGAAGAAACGCTCGAGGCAATTGGGCGTGCAGACGTAGTTATTGTTGAGGCTACACACTATACATTCTCACAGGGTTTCCAGGTGGCAATGGCTCTTAATCAGAAGAAACCCGTACTTATAGTTTCGCGTGCTCCCGTGGAGGAACGTCTTGTATCCGGCTTAAAGAGTCGCGATAGCCGTACGGCAGAATACGCCTCGGAAGAAGAGCTAGGGAACGTTGTTGCTCAATTCTTGCGAGATAATACCATTTCTACAAAAGACCTTCGCTTTAATATGTTTATCGACCGGCCGATCTATAACTATTTACGCAGTGTTTCATACGAAACAGGCAAAAATAAGTCAGAGATTATTCGAGAACTTATTAATCGCGAAATTCGTAAGAAAGATTAGTTACCTCCAGATGCTCTACGCGCTTCGAGTACAGTAAGTGTTTGCTTAATGTCTCGCCGCAATGGCGACTCGCATAAAGTAAGACAGTAGGCGATCTTGTAACCGCCCAGCAACACCTTACCGCAATCGGGCTCGGTAATTTCGCCGCAAATACCGCAGGCTAGGCCATTTAGCTGGTCCTGGCTTAACTGTTTTTGAAGCGCAATGCGCCAACTCCGCCACGATACGTCGTTGCGGAGCAGGGCATCGTCAAAGTGATATTGCCACCAATCGGCAGCAGCATTGTCTATACAAAAAGCATATCGTTTCATAGCGATGTCCAAGTTATTTGAAATTATCACCGCATCTGATACGACATAGTGCACATACGTCGATGTGCGTATGATACTGACAGGTCCTGGATTATGCAAGTAAAAAATAAGCCCTTAGAGGGCTTATTGCATTGTTGAAGATAAAAACCTAGGCGCGACGCTTAAGGCGCATTGCCACGCGTTGCCATTGGCTACCCATCCAGGCACGTAAGCGTGGTTCACGTAATAGATGGACAAGCGTTGGTCCAAAGGTAAATAGCGTTGCAATACCAATTGCCGGAATAATATAGTGATCGATATTTGGAATTTTACTACCAAGCCAATAGCCTAACAGAACAACACTTGCTACCCATGCTGCGCCACCAAAGAGGTTGTATAAGAAGAATCGCTTACGATCCATGTTAGCTACGCCAGCAACTAAAGGCGCAAACGTACGTAAAATTGGCAAGAAACGGGCAAGAATAATGGTTTTACCACCGTGCTTTTCGTAGAAAGTTTCTGCCTGAGTAATGTACTCTTTGCGGAAAATAATACCGTCCTTTTTTCTAAAGACACGAGGTCCAGTTTTTTGCCCGATTATATATCCCACCTCATTACCAATTACAGAACCAACCCACGCAGCAACAAGAACGCCAGCAAGCGGCAGTTTCCCCTGGGCTGCGAAGAAACCAGCTGGGAATAATAACGTATCGCCTGGCAAAAAGAAGCCAATAAGCAAACCTGACTCAGCAAAAATAATTACTGCAATTGCAAGCAGGCCACCTACAACGCCAGCACTCTCGAGAATATGTGTTACATCCATATGATAAGCGTACAGTGAAATGCGCCGCTCGTCCACATTGGTTTAAACACCTCTCAAGCAAGGGTTCAGACAAGGAGGTGTATACTATATAGTGATGGGCAAACAATTAGGAGGATATATGCAAGAAGTGACGCTCGCACTCGAAAAACGTGAAGTTATAGGTAAGACAGTCAAGAATTTACGCAAAGCAGGCAAGGTCCCTGCGGTTATCCATGACCATGGCAAAGACTCTATTGTAGTGATGGGTGAATACCAAGCTGTTCACGAAGCATACAAAGAGGCTGGTCGCCACCACCCAATTACACTGAAGGTTGGCGACAAGAAGTACACAGCAATTATCAAATCTGTTACACATGACCCAATTTACAACTCATTTATGCACGTTGTGTTTAATGCGGTAAAGGCCAACGAAAAGGTCACAACTGACATTCCAATTCGTGTGAAGCTCGAAGAGGGCAACGAAGCGACGCCAGCTGAGCGCGCGGGTCTTATGGTGATCCACAACGCTACAACTGTAGAAGTTGAGGCGCCAGCCAACAAGCTGCCAGATTTCTTAGAATTTGACGGTGAAAAACTCGTAGAAATTGGTGACCACGCTACGGTTGCCGACCTTATTGTTCCTGCAGGTATCGAGATCAAATCTGATCCTAGCCAGCAAATTGCCAACGTCTTTGAGCCAAGTGCTCTTGCCGCAGCTAACGACGCTGCCGGCGGTGATGCAGCAGCCGAAGACCAGGAAGATGTACCAGCTGACCACGAAAGCACTGCCGAAGTGGGTACCCAGAAAGACGAAATTCGTCCAGGCGGTAAGCAAGAGAAGGAAGACAAGCAACAAGGTCACAATCCGACTAAGGACTAGTAATCTCTATAAAACACAAAAGAGCGACCACGTGTCGCTCTTTTTCTGTGCTATCATATCCGAACATCACACAGTGTGATGTTGTAACTCGAAACCTCCCGAAGGGGACGATACCCATGGCAGAGCTTCACGAGAGTGAGCACCAGGAAATGGCCGTTCAGCTGGATGGCTTGCTGCGTATTGCGCATGCCAAACAAACCTCTGAACTGAGGTTGGCATTTGGACGCGCTCTGCACAACGCCTTCACGACTCCAATACTGAAGTACAGCGGTCATTCAACCGCCGGGTTGGAGTGGATCGCCGGTCGAGAAGACGCTGTTGCTGAAGTGCTTGGCAATACGTCTGCATTCTTCGAAAGCCTGGTGAGCACGATCGCAGCTCCGGCTATAGTCAACAGCCCCAAGCTGTTTGCGATGATCGACCCGGGGAAGCAGCTGCAGTTCGTTTCTCGCTCGCTCGATGTGCGCAGTCCGCTCAGCAAAACTAATGTTCGGCTGGCGCTGCGGTCAATGGGCCTCTCGAATCCAGAGACTCAGCAGTTCATGCTGACGCTATTCGAGCGGTACGCCGAAGATCCAGGGCACCCTATCTGGATACAACTTTGGCACGCCTGTCAGGTTCAGTTGACCTGGGGTGCTCTCTGGGAGCATCTCACAGCTGACGAACTACAGCGGTTGCTGCTGTCGGTGGCCAAGGCGCAGCCCACTCTGCTCATCTCGCAAGAGACGTCGCGTATCTCTTCGTTGTTGATATTTCGGCTGCCCGCCGATGTCATTGACGAAATAATCGAGACGGCAATTTGCAGCATGAAGAGCGACGACTTCAACCTACTACTGAACGATTGGATGGCCATCGCGCTAGACGCGCTGGGCAAGAACGTTCTGTACGAAAGGCACCTGGCTATTGTGTGGTCACCCCAGACTGTGCACACGTTGGCAGTTAGGGCGGCTCACGAGGTGAACCTCAGCGCATACAGCCCTGTGCACCTAGGCTCCGGCCTAGAGTACGTCTCTACGCAACTGGCGGTATTTCGAGATCGGCAATTTGATTGTTTGCCGTTGTTTCGGATGCGCCGCTGGTGCCTTGAGGCGTTCCTTGTCCTGGGCTATGCCGAGGCACCGCTGGTGAAAGAGCTTGACGAGTATGAGCGGATGGAATGTGTTGCCTACCACGAAGGCAGGCGATACATTGCTTTCAACCAGTGCTCCAAGCTTCCAGCGGGGACTCGTGTATTGTTCTTCCCCGGTGTGACGCCAGGCACCGCGAACTTCTACGCTATTCCTGAATAGGAGGTATTCGAGGCCTCTTGGGCGAAGTGATAGCTATACGCTAATTCCTTCGCCCAAGAGCAACCTCAACAGGGGTCATAATATTGCAAAATTATTCAAAATATGGTATCATATTTCACATCACTGCAGCAATATTGCAGCGAGCCCTTTTATGTTTGTATCAGATAGCTTTTGGCGGTCAATTTGTATGGCTTGCTGTATAGTTTGACCCCCAAAAGCCCTCAACCGCACAAAAGTGCAACCGCTACCCGGATTATCCGGAGAAGAGAGACGACTGCCATGTCCCAGCCGTACCAGATGACGTCCGAAAATCTCGAAGACGTTCGTCGGATCACGATCACGCTGGAGGACAGCGCGTGCCGTGGAACACTCACCGTCGAGAGCCTGCATGACGCTGTACGTCGCACCTACGTGGTGAACGGCGAACTGCGTTCGGTGGGCATCGAGTACATCTGGCGAAACTTGAGGATCTTCTGCGAACTCGTGGAGGAGCAGCTTCGCCGACCGTTCTTCATGATGCACCTCGAAAACCCGGACGTTGTTCGAGCGATCGCTGAGGCAAACATCCTCCACTCGATCCCGGAGCGCGACCGTGGCCAGCTGATCATCGCGATCGCTGCCGTGCAACCGCTGCGCACCATCAAGTGGATTACCGCGGCCATCGACTGCGAGGTTCGTCCGACAAGCGTCGCCAAGTCCATTCTGGCCCAGCTCAACAGCTCGAAGGTCCTCATGGATGACAAGCGTGCCCTCGCACGTTACATCCTGCACTACGGCGCGGGCTGGGTCTCCGAGAGCAACCGGTTCAACGACCGCGCAGGGAAGCCCCTGTTCGAAGCGATGGACCACCGTGCGCACTGGAACTTCCTGCCCGAGGACCAGCTCTTCGAGATCATCAAGGAGTGTGTCCTTTGGGCGCCGGAACTGATGTTCACCGCGGGTGAGCTCGGCAGGCCCAACCTGCAGGAACGGTTCATGGCTATTCGTCCCGGTTACGACTGTGACGACCACGCCTACACCATTGACGAGGTGCCTCCACGGTTCCTCGACAAGCACCAGGTGATCCGCCTGTGCACCATGGCCGCTGGCAACTTGACGTCCCTCAAGGGTCTGTCGGTTGACATGCTCATGGAGCTGCCGGATGACATCTGGGTCGAGATCGCCAAGCAGTCCTTGCCGGGCTCGATGGAATTCCTGGCACGAGTGTCGCTGCACAGCATCAAGGCGCAGTTCTGCTTCGCCAATCACTTCTCCGGAGTTCCGACTACCGGCGAGGAGTTGCTCGAAACCTACCGTAAGCTCTACTTTGAGCTGCACGACACCAACGTCGGCCCGCGAGTCGAAGCGACCATGGTCGCCATCGACAGGCAGCTCATCAAGATGCTCGCTGAGCACGGCTACTACGTCGGCAAGGTGAGGCGCGAGCGCTCCGCTCAGTACGGCGAACAGACCATCGTCTATTCCTCGTACGATGCGGCCAACGGCGCGCCACTCCTGCTCAACATCAACGGTGTTCCAGCCAAGATCATCCAGAGTCGTGGACAGCGCAAGTTCTTCGAGGACGGCACTATCGTCTACGCCGATCGCAACACTGACCCCAACTTGGCCAACCGGCTGAGCGACAAGAGGCTTCTGGTCTTCGGTCACCTGCACCACGTGCGCCCAGACGAGGGGAATAACAAGATCTGATCAACAACAAAAGGGGCGCCGGTGGGGAGCTGTGTGGACGCATTTGCGTCATCAATTACACAACTCTCTACCGGCAATACCCCCATACAAGTACACAAGAAAGGCAATTTAGAGAAATTGATTTTCCAGGTACTTGTAGCTATTCTTCGATGAAACCGCCGGATTGGTGCGCCCAGAGCTGGGCATAGACGCCCTTCTTATTGACGAGGTCTGTATGCGAACCTTGTTCAACTACATGACCTTGTTCAAGCACAAGGATGCGATCCATTTTTTGGATAGTGCTGAGGCGGTGAGCAATAACGATCGCGGTGCGCTTTTTCATGAGCTCCTGCAGAGCTTTTTGAATCAGAATTTCTGATTCACTATCGAGTGCGCTGGTTGCTTCGTCGAGTACGAGAATTGGGGCGTCTTTTAGAATGGCGCGAGCAATAACAATGCGCTGGCGCTGACCGCCACTGAGCTTTACGCCACGTTCGCCAACAAGTGTTTCGTAGCCATCCTGTAGTTGCTCGATAAAGTCGGAGGCATGAGCCTTTCGAGCAGCTTCATGGATTTGCTCTTCGGTTGCATCTGGTGCTCCATATGCAATGTTTTCACGAAGTGTTCGATGGA
>CAZZHV010000030.1:0-15076 GCA_964654135.1 uncultured Candidatus Saccharibacteria bacterium | reverse complement strand
ACGACGCCAACAAGTCACTTGAACACCTCAAGACCTACCTCAAAAAAGAAGCTAAGTAGCTTTCGAGGACATAGTCAGAAAAATAGCGTGTCGGGAAATACCTGGCACGCTATTTTTCTGTTGTAAAACGAGCCGCTAGCTCTTCATTAAACCGTGTATGATTCGCTATAATAGGTAATACAAAAGGGGTAACAACGCGCACGCACTATGAGTGAACTCAAGACGAGTGATTATGTGCATTTGCACAACCACACGCAGTTTAGTCTGCTTGACGGTCTGACACGTATTCCAGACCTGATTAACTATGTCAAAGAAACAGGCATGGAAGCTGTGGCAATGACTGACCACGGTACGTTGTCGGGCGCTATCGAATTCTATAAGGAAGCGACTGCTAATGGTATAAAACCAATTATTGGTATCGAAACATATGTGGCGAGCCGCAAACATACCGATAAAGATCCGCAGAAGGACAAACAGCGTTTCCATCTGATTATTCATGCCATGAACGAGCAAGGTTTGCGCAACTTGTTCCAGCTCAGTACTATTGCTAACCTTGACGGTTATTACTACTACCCACGTATCGACCACGAATTACTCGAGAAATATAACGAAGGCTTGATTATTACCAGCGCCTGTATGGGTGGTGAAGTTGGTTCGGCTATTCGTGATGGCGATTTTGAAAAAGCCAAAAAGATTGCCAGCTGGTATAAGAGTGTCTTTGGCGATCGTTACTACCTAGAAATTCAAGATCATGGTCACCCAGAAAACCCTATTTACAATGCCGAACAAGGCAAGATGAACCAGGGTGTACTCAAGCTTGGTAAAGAGCTGGATATTAAGGTTGTTGTCACCTGCGACGCACACTACCTCAAACATGCCGACCAAGACGCCCACGAAATTCTGCTGTGTATTGGTACTGGTTCGTTCTTGAGCGATGAAAAGCGCATGTCACTCAAGGACTACCCACTGCATGTCGAGGATCCAGCTGAAATTATTAAGCGTTGGGGCAAGGATAATCCAGAAGTTATTAGCAACACTCGCGAGATTGCCGATAGGGTGAATCTCGAAATTGAATTGGGTGGCATTTTGATCCCTAAGTTTCCGGTGCCAGAAGGTGAGACAGAAGAATCCTTCTTAAACAAACTTGTGTGGCGTGGCTTGGCGTGGCGCTATGGCGGCAAAACCGAAGAAGAAACTGCCAATATGACCGTCGAAGAGGCTAGAACGTACGTTCCCGAAGCGCCAATTAAGCGCGCCGAATACGAGCTGAGCATTATTTCTCAGATGGGCTTTAACGGCTACTTCTTGATTGTATCCGACTTTATTAGTTGGGGAAAAGACCAGGGTATTATTTTTGGCCCGGGTCGTGGCTCTGCGGCGGGTTCTATTATTGCGTACGCCGTAAAGATTACCGATCTCGACCCGCTTAAGTACGACTTACTGTTTGAGCGTTTTCTTAATCCCGATCGTATTAGTATGCCCGATGTGGACATCGACATTCAGGACTCCCGTCGCGATGAAGTTATTCAATATTGTTCGCAAAAGTACGGCAGCGAACGTGTGTCTAACATCGTAACGTTTGGTCGTATGTTTGCCCGCAACGCCGTGCGCGATGTTGCTCGCGTGTTGCAGGTGCCCTATGCCGATGCCGACCGACTAGCTAAGCTTATTCCACAGCCAGTACAGGGCCGTCATATTCCATTATCGACCTCTATTGTTAAAGACCCAGACCTCAGGAAAGAATATGAGAGCAACGAAGTTTCCAAGCGGGTAATTGATCAGGCAATGATTTTGGAAGGTACAGTGCGCAGCCACGGTGTGCATGCCTGTGGTGTGATTATCGCGCCAGATGATCTCGTTAAATTTGTGCCGCTCGAAATGGCACAAAAAGGCGTCGTTACTGCGCAGTTCCCGATGGGTACTGTCGAGGAACTTGGTTTGCTTAAGATGGACTTCTTGGGCCTCTCAAACTTAACAATTATTAACAACTGTTTACGTATCGTCAAACGTGTATACGGCAAGGACATTAACCTTTCGACTATCCCACTGGACACCAAAATAGCGTACGACCTGCTTGGCAGTGGTGACACAACTGGTGTATTCCAGCTGGAATCCGCAGGCATGAAGCGCTACCTCAAGGAACTTAAGCCAACTGTGTTCGAAGATATTATTGCGATGGTGGCATTATACCGCCCGGGCCCAATGCAGTTTATCGACGACTTTATTGCCCGTAAGCACGGTCTCAAGAAGATTGTGTATCCGCACCCAAGCATGGAAAATGCCCTCAAGAACACCTACGGTGTGCTTGTGTACCAGGAACAGGTGATGCAGATTTCTAAGGAAGTCTGTGGCTTTACCGGTGGTGAGGCAGATACTTTACGTAAGGCGATTGGTAAGAAAAAGATCGACCTGATGGCCAAAATGAAGGACAAGATGATTGATGGTGCCGAGCGTGTATCCGGCATTCCTCGTGATCTTATGGAGCGCTTCTGGAAGCAGCTCGAAGACTTTGCAGCCTACTGTTTTAACAAGTCTCACGCGGCATGCTATGGTCTTATCGCATATTGGACCGCCTACCTCAAGGCACATTACCCGGCCGCATTTATGGCAGCGGTTATGACCAGTGACTATGATGACACCGATCGCTTGGCAATCGAGATCGCCGAATGTAAGCACATGGGTATCGATGTATTACCTCCAGACATTAACGAATCCTTCCTTGAGTTTGCCGTTGTCCGCGATCCCGAGAATCCAGACAACCGTAAGGCGCCAATTCGTTTCGGCATGAATGCTATTAAGAACGTTGGGACTGGTGCAGTAGAAGAGATTTTGCGTGCCCGCAAGGAGGGCGGTAAATTTACGAGCCTCGAAGACTATCTTTCTAAAGTTAACCCACGCGTTGTAAACCGCAAAAACGTCGAAAGCCTAATTAAGGCTGGTGCGTTCGATCGTTTTGGTAACCGATCTGACTTGCTCCACAACCTCGACATGATGCTGGCGTACGCCAACCGCTTGCAAAAAGAAGCTAACAGTGGCCAGACCGATCTCTTTGGCTTGGTTACCGATGGTTCGGCTGCTATTGCTAAGCCAGCTTTGGCGCTCGAAAAAGCGGCAGAAGTCTTCTCGCCTCGCGAACAGCTTATTTGGGAGCGTGAACTCCTTGGCCTATATTTAAGCCAACATCCATTAGCTATGTTCGAGACATTCCTAAGCGAGCAAACAATGCCTATGAATGAGCTCAAGCCAGAGCACGAAGGGCGAGGTGTTGTTATTGGTGGCGCTATTGCTGATGTCCGTGAAATTACGACTAAGAACGGTCAGAAAATGGCATTCGTAAAACTCGAGGACAAACATGCCGAATTAGAACTTATCTTGTTCCCGGGTGCCTACCAGCAAACAGCTGGCCTATGGGAACGTGACAAGGTAATCATTTCGCGCGGCAAGGTATCCGCCAAGGATCGCGACGGTAACCTTGGTGAAGAGGTCAAGATTTTGGTTGATGATGCCCGTGAGGTCACCTCTGAGCAGGCGCAGGTCTATCAGCCGACCGGCAAGAAAATGCGTGCCCCAGGCAGCAAACGATCTGCCGCCGCTTCTGTGACAGCTACAAAAGACCGCAGTGTGGCTGTTGATACCAAATCCAAAGCAGGTCAAACTGAAGCCGACATCGTAGAAAAGCCGACTACAATTCAGCGTTGCTACATACGCCTCGTTGATAGCCACAACCAAGAGCTATTGCTGGGGCTTAAGCATGTTATTGATAAAGCTCCGGGTAGTACTGACGTTATTTTGGTGCTTGGCCCGGCTACAAACAAGCAAATTATTAAGCTGCCAACCGGTATGAGCAACACGGACGAGAATATTAAAAAATTACGTGACATTATTGGAAGTGAAAACGTCGTAGTGCAGTAAAATATGCTACACTAAACTTATTATGGTAATCGCTAACAAACCAAAAACACGTCCAACTATTCATCACAAACGTCGCACTGGACAACATCAGTCGCACACAAAGCATTTTACGAAGACATACTGGCCATATTTGCCAATGATCGGTCTGACAGCTCTGTTTAACGGCATGATTGCTCAAAGTGCTTCGCTTACGACTGCTGCGTCTGTAGTACCTAACGAAACTACTCGTATGCAGATATGGACACACGGCAGTACGCTGGCGGTTGCGATTGTGTTTGCTGCAGCAGCTATAAGCGCGGTTATCTTTGTAACGCGGCACACTTTGGCTTGGCAAAAGGCTATTGCTCACGGCGAAGACTACGTATTACACCACCAGCACCACATGATGCTCGACCTTATACTTGTATCTGTAATTTTGGCGGGTGTGGTCGCTACGCGTCTCGTCTAGGCAATAAAGCGACAGTGGTAGAGCGCCATGGCGGCCGCCTGCACTACATTGAACGACTCTTTTTGACCAAACATAGGTATTTCGAGCGCGCCATCGCAGATCGCGAGAATCTCGGGTTCGACACCTTCTACTTCGCGTCCCATAAGTAAGGCGACGTTTCCTTCTGGGCGATAATCAGGTAGCGCAATAGAATTGTCACTCTGCTCAACAGCCATTATTTGATAGTTGTCCTTGTGTAACTGTTCGAATACGCGATGCACGTCTTCAATTCGCTCCCATTCAATCTGATGCTCGGCATCGAGAGCGGTTTTGTGAATTTGCTTGTCTATTTTGACCGCCAGGTGCGGCAATCGAGGATCATTTGCTTGGCCGGCAGGGAATGGTGTGTAGCCTGTAAGGTAAACTTTAGTAACGCCCAAGCCCTCAGCAGTACGCAGAAGTGAGCCGATGTTATGGCAGCTGCGCAGATTGTGCGCGATAAGAATAATATTTCGCATAGGAACAGTATACCAGTCCAATGTGCTCATGCTATACTAAGGACAATATGGCTCAGAATGCTCGTCACGACGAAGAAGTCGCTACTCAGCGACGCGCAGCTCTTTTGGGGCTGAACTATGTAGATACTTCGGCAGTGACCGAAAAAGTACTCTATAAAGATTTGCTTGATGTTCAAGAGATGTACCAGTCACGCGTGGTGCCTATCCAAGAGGACCAGAGCAACATTTTCTTTGGTATTACGACTACAACCTCACAGCAGACGATTAATGCACTTCAACAGCGTTTTAGTGATCGTCGTGTCGGCTTTGCCATTATCTCTGATGCTGGCTACCGCGAATACATGCGCTTGTTCGACCCACCTAAAAAGATTCAGTACGACGAAATCTCATTTGCTGGCGACAAGTATCAGGGTAAAAGCCTTGTAGATAGCGTCACAATGACCCTTGACCAGGTGCGCTCGGACGACATTCTGGCATATCTTGTACAGCAAGCCTACCATTTGCAGGCATCGGACATTCACCTTGAGAACCAAGAAAATGGTGTTCGTATCCGCTTCCGCGTTGATGGTGTTTTGCACCCCATTGCGGTGCTCTCGAATGAAAAGTATCGTTCACTTTTGTCATCAATTGCTGTTGCAGCTAATGTTTCTACCGGTGTTGACGAAGCGCAAACTGGGCACATTAACCGTAAATACAAAATGGCAACCGGCGATGAAATTACTGTTAACTTACGTGTCGAAACCGTTCCTACCGCTTATGGCCAGGACGTGGTTATGCGTTTGTTTACCATGAAGATGGAACTTTTGAACCTCGAGAAGCTTGGCCTTTCGGCCCGTGAACGTGATGTTGTCGATGATATTATCCGCCATCCAACTGGCTTGGTGCTAATCGTTGGTCCAACCGGTTCCGGTAAGACCACAACGCTTTACTCACTGCTTAACACTTTAAACAGTGATGAACGCAAGCTTATTACACTTGAAGATCCAGTTGAATACTACCTACCGGGTGTCGTGCAAATCCCAGTCCATGGCGATACAAATACGACTGGCTTTGCCGAGAAACTGCGCGCCGTATTGCGCCTTGACCCTGATGTCGTGATGGTTGGTGAGATTCGAGACCAAGATACCGCCAAGACGTCTTTGCAGGCCGCACTAACTGGTCACTTAGTTTTGAGTACGTTCCACGCTAGCAATACGAGCGCGGCACTAACACGTATGATTGACTTCATTGGTGTTAACCCGCTGTTTGCATCTGCCATTCACCTTATTATGGCTCAGCGTCTTGTGCGTCGCCTCGATGAAAAAACCAAACAGCCATACCAATTGGATGATGGCCTTCGTGCCCAACTCCAGGCTGTTATTGATACGCTGCCCCCAGGCGTCGATCGTCCAGACCTGTCCAATGCCACACTCTACAAGCCTGGTGCATCAGAGGAAAATCCTTTTGGTTACACCGGTCAGATCGCAATCCGCGAACAGCTCCAGATGACTCCAGGTATTCAGCAGATTCTAAAAATGCCTCCAAACCAAATTACCTCAAACATGCTCGAAGAGCGTGCTGTACAAGATGGTATGTTAACCATGCTTCAGGACGGTGTCCTAAAGGCGCTCCAGGGCATTACGACAATCGAAGAAGTATATCGCGTCGTCGCTTAGTTGCAGACGTCGTTGGCGAGATTCGGTAGCGCTACCCAGCCAACGGCATTACTAATGGATGCCTCTACGTAGCCACGCTCAGCATCGAGACAGTTAAACTCAACTGGACCATTAACTTCAAAGGATGGTGTTGCTCCATCTGAATCCGTATAGGCTGTAATAGGCTTTTCGCAGATTGATTCGCGGTGACGGTAGTCTGGTGACGATGCGTCTGTATTGAGATGACAAGCACCATAGGCTTCTTCTGCAGGAGCTGACGTTGTTTCTACGGGAGTAGGAGTGGCTGGAATTACGACATGCGTCTTAGTGGGTGTTGGGCTGACGCTAGTTGCTGCAGGGCTTGGGCTAGCTTCTTCGGTTTGAGTTGGAGTTGGAGAAGCAGATTCGCTTTCTGACTCAGATGGACTTGGTGAAGTAGTTTGCGCACTACCTGAGTCCACTGTCGCACTGCCATCGGGAGTTTGTTCTGCGGATGCGCTAGCACGTGGCTTGTTATCGCTTCCAGCCCAAACTATTAAGCTACCACCAACAACCGCAACTGCAGCTAAGGCGCCCGCAATTTTCATGCGACGCCCGGTGCGCTTATAGTTACGCTGTGCTTCTCGAGGGTCTATATCGGCGTAGTCAGCGTCGTAATCGCCTTCGTACTCGGTATAGTCTACGTTTGCTGTTGATGGAAACATGTCCCGTTTTAACTCACGGAAATAACCCATAAGAACTCCTTCAAAATACTTGCGCGTACTATAGCATCAAAAGGTCCGCAGAACAATGTTGCGGACCTGTAAAATACATTGTTTATTTAGCTATCTGATTACATTTGCAACGGCAGCTGTTACGCCGTCGTCAAATGGACCAGGGATAATCTTATCGGCAGTAGGGTTTTCGACTAGTGCTGCCAGAGCTTCTGCGGCTGCAATCTTGTGTTCATCAGTAATTTTCTGAACGCGATTATCAAGCGCGCCACGGAAAATACCAGGAAATGCCAAGGAGTTGTTAACTTGGTTTGGAAAGTCGCTGCGCCCAGTCGCGATCACGGCGACACCTGCTTTGCGTGCAACGTCTGGCATAATTTCTGGCACAGGATTGGCCATTGCGAATACAATCGGGTCTTTGGCCATGGTTTTGACCATATCTGCCGTAAGCAAACCCGCTTGCGAAACACCAATAAAGATATCAGCACCTTTAACGGCGTCGGCAAGTGTTCCGTCTTCCTGTTTATGATTAAACTCGGCCAGAATTTGCTTTTCTTGGTTAAGGCCATCGCGATTCTTGGTAATAATGCCTTTACTGTCTACGGCCACAATGTCGCTGCCCGCGTAGAGATGAATGAGTTTTGCTATGGCAACGCCAGCCGCACCTGCGCCCACTAATACAATACGACTTGTCTTGAGCTCGCGCCCGGTAATCTTGGTAGCATTAATAAGGCCAGCCAGCGTTACTACGGCAGTACCGTGCTGGTCGTCATGCATAACAGGAATGTTAAGCTCGGCTTTCAGGCGCTCTTCAACCTCAAAACAAAGGGGAGCAGCAATATCCTCGAGGTTAATACCTCCAAAGCTCGGTGCGATACGCTTAACGGTGTCGACAATCTCATCGGCAGTGGTTGCATTAAGCACGATCGGCACAGCGTCAATATCAGCGAAAGTCTTAAAGAGCATAGCTTTGCCTTCCATAACCGGCAGTGCGCCGTAGGGTCCGATATTGCCCAGACCAAGCACGGCAGTTCCGTTGCTCACAACAGCTACGTTGTTATTAGTCCAGGTATAGTCACGAGTCTCTTCGGGGTGCTCTGCAACGTAGCTGCTTACGGCTCCAACGCCGGGAGAATAGTACGTGCTAAGTTTTTCTTTACTGTCTACGACATCACGCGGCTGAATAGTTATCTTGCCTTTAAGTTCTTTGTGTTTTTCGAGTGCGAGTTTTGAATAATCCATACTCTTAATTGTACACCTGCAAACTTAATATCACCTGCGATATATAATGTGGTTATTACGTCAAAAAATCCAAAACAAACATATGGTATAGTAGGTAAAATCCTGCGCGTCATCTGACAAAAGTAGATAGTAGTACTTGGCGATGTATAACAGATGTGTTATACTTGTGTGAAAGCAATTATTAGTGTAAAGTAGGTCAGGTTATGCAATCTGTAATTCAAAAGATCAACGAAAAATTCATGAAGCCAGCTGTTGTCGACGTTAAGAGCGGTGACACAGTTAAGGTTCATCAGAAAATTAAAGAAGGCAACAAAGAACGTGTTCAGGTTTTCCAAGGCTTGGTAATCCGTACTGACCGTAAGGGCAGCCACACTTCACGTATCACTGTTCGTCGTATCGCTAGCGGTATTGGTGTTGAAAAGAGCTTCTTGCTCCACAGCCCACTCCTCGTAAAGATTGAAGTTACTAAGCGTAGCAAGGTTCGCCGTAACTATCTTAGTTACATGCGTGCTCGCACTGGTAAGGCTGCTCGCCTTACTGGCCGTGACTTTGACCGCGACGCTGTTAACACAATTGAAGAGGCTAAGGCCGAAGCTCCTGCAGCTGAAGCTGAAACCAAAGAATAAACCCCTAGGTTTGTCAAAAAACCGCTCGGATATCTGAGCGGTTTTTTTATTGCGTGAGATAGTGCAGAGGGGATGATGGCCATTGCTGGCGAGAGCGGTGTGCTGTTGCTTGATGCCCTCGCCAGCCGGCGCTGTCGGTGTGCGATCTAGTGATCGACTCCGGTGATTGCGCTGATGTGCTCACGCAGCATTTCGCGAACGGTAAGAGCGATATCTCCCTCGATGGAAGTCTCCAGCGTCAGCTGAGGGCTGCACGCGTCCCGTTCTGAGCTGACGGGTAGTTCGAGTTGGCAGTAAGTCTCTGTGATAGCCAGGAAGGCCTCGAAGTACGTAGTGCCGAAGAGCTTTTCCAGTCGCCACAGATCGGACGGACTGCCGCTCAGCGTGATGAACGTGCTCTGCACCAAGAGCTTGAAAGTCTCGTATTCGAGACCGCTCGGGATGCGCGAAATGTGCTGTAGCTTTGCCGGAAACCTCATCTCCACGATGATGGGCTTGTCGGGTTCCTGACGCCTGACCGTCAATTTGACGGGTCGCGTACGTAGTTTCACGGGCACGAGTCTAGTTTCCCCTCTGCGAGATTCGATTGAATCAGGTATATCATACCATTACTATGTATATTTTACGAAGTCATGGTAGGCTGTAAATATGATTGTAGGAATTGATGAAGTTGGCAGGGGTTGTATGGCTGGCCCGTTGGTTGCGGGCGCCGTACTGTTTGATAAACCGTTGCGTGGCCTCAAAGATTCCAAGAAGCTTACTCGTGAACAACGAGCTCTTTTTGACACCAAGATTCGCAAAAAAGCGCTTGCATATGGGCTTGGCTGGGTTATGCCCGAGGAGTTAGACAAGGTTGGCTTAACACACGCCGTGCGACTGGCCATGGAGCGTGCTCTCGTAGCAATTGAACAAGAATATGAGCGAGTCATCATCGATGGCAATTTCAACTTTCTTAAACATGTGCCCAAAACAGAGACGCTTATAAAAGCAGACGATCTTATTCCGGCGGTAAGTGCAGCAAGTATTATCGCTAAAGTTGCGCGTGATAACTGGATGATCGAGGCTGCTAAGGACTTCCCTGGCTATGGTTTTGAGTCTCATGTTGGCTATTGCACAAGAGCACATCAGGCTGCGGTTGCACAGCTAGGTGTGAGTATACTGCACCGCAGAAGCTTTGCTCCGGTGCGAATGGCACTTGGCCAGACGGAGCTTATAACATGACGTCATTCGAGACAGGACGAAAAGCAGAGGCGGCTGCGGCCGCTTTTTTAGTACGTAAAAATTGTCAGATTGTTGCCCAAAATTGGCGAACACGGATGTGCGAAATTGACATCATCGCTGAGCGCGAGGGTACGATCTATTTTTGTGAAGTTAAATATCGCAAGCAGCCAGCGCAAGGTACCGGCATAGAATATATAACCAACAAAAAAGTGCAGCAAATGCGCTTTGCTGCACTCAGTTGGATGCATGTACATGGCTGGAGTGGTGAATCTCAGCTCTGTGCCATCGAAGTATCAGGCATAGACTTTCAAATAACTAATGTCGTAAAAGATATTTATTTGTGAGTATCAAAGAATTGCTTGATTGGCTCAAGATCGCGCTTGCGCCACTCTGATTGCCATTGGATCATCTCGACGCCTTGTTTATAGGCGCGGTCGATGGATGGCTCCATAACAGACTCAAAGAACTGTTTATATTCCGGCAGGAAGTCTGCGCGACTCATGGAGCGTGCGACATAGGCAGGCATACGTGTAAATGAGGTATCGCTGCCAAGGTTTTCTTTGAGCCACTGCCAGTGTTCTTTAACCCATTCCCAGGTAGCTTGACGAGCAAAGCGGTTGCCAAAGCTATAAGCAATCCAGTAAGCCACATCCTGCAAACGAACCGTGTCTGTAGTAATGAGACTGAGCGCTCGATCAACAAGTTCTGGCTGTCTAAAGTTGGTCAAAGCAGCCGCAATAGTGACGCGTTCTTCCGGAGAGCTGCTAGTGTTGTGCAGTTCGAGCAACTTGTCAAAGTCTGCTGCATCGCCACGACGTGCCACAGTTGTATATATAATGCCGCGCATATCTGGGTCGATGTCTTCGGACTTGGCCATGTTATGGAATCGATCTTCGATGTAATCAACCACAGATTGTTCGTCACAGCTCGCTGCAACACCTAAAATTGTTGGACGCAACAAGCGGTCAAAGTGCGAATCGCTATCCTTAGCCTGTACACCAAGACGGTCAAGCTGTTCGTGAACGAGGCTACGACCGTATGGTTTCATACTCTCGCGTAGGTCCTCGTCGTCCATAATGTTTCGAATGGCGGCGAAGGCACCAACCATAACGTCCCAAACGGCGTCGTTGTTCTCGTGCTTGTAGGCTTCCATGAGTTCTAGGGCGGAAACGGTATCGCTATAGCCAGCTTTGGCAGCTTCGAAGGCATCACCAAGTACACCAAGACGGTCAAGCGGCTCAAGATCGTTATTTTTGACGCGTTCAGCAAGCAGGCGAACGTGTGCTGGATCATAAATGACACGAATAAAGCTGTTTTGTCCCTGGTTGACTTTAACTTTTTTGCCATCAGTAACGGTACAGTGTACTTTTTCGCGGTCCAAAATGTCAGGTAGTTCGGAGCCAGCGTTAAGCGCAATTGGCCACAGTTGTTTGTCATGGGCTTCTTTGCGAGCCAGTGGATTTACAAAGAACTGTTCTTGCTCAAGCGTAACTTCGTTGCCATCAACAGTAGTCCTAACAACTGGATAGCCAGCCTGGCTCGTCCAGGCAGCCATCATTTGCTTTACAGGCTTCTTCGATACGGTCTCGAGGGCATCCCAAAGATCGACAGTGTCGGTATTGCCGTAGGCGTGCTGCTTAAGGTAGTGGCGAAGGCCATCGCGGAAGTCTTTTTCGCCCAAGTAGTGAGAGAGCATCATAATGCTGCTTCCACCCTTGTTGTAGCTGATCGCGTCAAAGATAGTGCGAATCTCATCTGGGTGCTGTACTGAAACTTCGATAGGGTGTGTGTTTTCGAGTGCGTCGAGTTTAAGACCGGTCTGCTGTTCTTCGATGATGTAATTGGTCATCATCTTCCATTCCGGGAAGAGTTTGTCGGTCGCAATGTACGCCATAACGTTAGCAAAACCTTCGTTGAGCCAGAGGTCGGTCCACCAGCGCATAGTCACGAGGTTGCCAAACCACTGGTGAGTGAGCTCGTGGCAAATAACCTCAGCAACGTATTGCTTAGATGGAAGGCTGGTATTCTCGGCGTCTACGAGCAATGCATGTTCGCGGAAGGTAATAAGACCCCAGTTTTCCATAGCACCAGCCGCAAAGTCGGGCAATGCTACAAAGTCACATTTAGGCAATGGGAATGGAATTGCGAAGTAATCTTCGAAGTGTTCTAGGCAGCGAACAGCTACTTCAAGAGCAAATTCGGTGTGAGCAATGTTGTCTGGTGTCGCAAAGGTGCGTACCAACGTACCATTTTTGGTAGTTGCTTCTTTGTGCTCGAGCTCACCATATAAGAATGCCAAGAGATATGTCGACATAACTGGTGTCGTCTCAAAAGTGGTAACAAGCTTGTCACCCTCAGTCTTTTGGTCGGCGACAGGGGTGTTGGCAAGGACGGTTTCGCCTGCAGGTGAGGTAAGTGTGAGGTCAAAGGTAGCTTTGGCTTCTGGCTCATCGATACAAGGGAAAGCTTGACGAGCGAAGTGACTCTCAAACTGTGTGGCAATCAGTTGCTTGTCTTTGCCGTCATGCTTAAAGAAACAAGGGTAGACACCATCCATCGGGCGGGTAATGTCACCGGTAAATTCCATAGTTACGGTGTATTCGCCAGGGTAGATCAGATGATCTGCGTGTAAACGCACTTCATCTAGTGTTCGCTGGTGATTAATACGACTGAGTTCGCATTCCTCTTCGCCATTCTTTTTGTCATGCTTAATAACGCGTGCGCTTGTAACAGTTAGGCCGTTTTGATGAAATGTAAGACGTTGGCTCGGCCGGCCAACTTTCTTACCGCGTATGGTAACGCTGCCCGAAATTTTCATAGAATCACGGTTCGGGTCTAGCGTGATTTTGTAGTTAGTAGGTTGAAAGCCCTCAAAAAGACGTTTTACTTTTTTGCTCATTGTTTTATTCTAGCACGACTCCTGGCGCCAAAGTCTGCAATTTGACATCGAGCCTCATTTTAGCTATTATTAAGGGGATTGGTCGGCCGCGTTGGTCGACTTTTTTCGTATCAGAATAAGACAAAATAGTAATAATGAAAGGATGCTTACATGGATTTAGATGTTAAGCAGATGGCACTGGCTCTCAAGGCTATTGCAGAAGAGAAGAACCTTCCCGAAGATACCGTCCAGGAAGTCGTTGAGCAAGCTTTGGCTGCCGCCTACCGTCGTGATTACGGTGACCGTGAACAAGAAGTTCGCGTAACCATGAACTTGAACACTGGTGATGTTGACGCATACGTAAGTAAAGAAGTTGTTGAACGTGTTGGTGATCCAGCATACGAAATCAGCCTTACAGATGCTCAAGTTATGCAAAAGAACATCCAGATTGGTGAAATGATCGAAGTACACGAACAGGTTAAGAACTTTGGCCGTGTAGCAGCTCAGACCGCTAAGCAGGTTATCTTGCAGCGCTTGCGCGAAGCAGAACGTGAAATCGTTATGAACGAGTACGAAGATAAGATTGGTACCGTTATTAACGCTCTCGTTGGCCGCGTTGAGGGCAACATTGTACGTGTTGACCTCGGTAAAGCTCAGGGCATCATGCCTCGTTCAGAGCAAATTCAGGGCGAACGCTATTACCCAGGTCAGCGCCTCAAGGTATTCTTGAAGGATGTTGAACGCGGTATGCGCGGTCCACAGTTGGTTGTTTCACGCGGTAGCTCACAGTTTATCGAGTGGCTCTTCCGCGCTGAAGTTCCAGAAATGGAATCTGGCGCTGTCGAAATTAAGAGCATCGCCCGCGAAGCTGGTATTCGTACCAAACTCGCTGTGCACAGCACTGTTCCTGGCGTAGACCCAGTTGGTACCTTTGTTGGTGGCCACGGTACTCGCGTTAACGCAGTTATGAGCGAAATCGGTGAACAAGAAAAGATCGACATTATTGTATGGAACGACGAACCTGCAGCTTACATTACTAATGCGCTTAGCCCAACCAAGGTTTCTAAGGTTACTTTGGACGCTAAGGAACACAAGGCTCGTGTTGCTGTCCCAGAAGACCAACTCAGCATTGCTATCGGTAAGGGTGGTCAGAATGTTCGCTTGGCCAGCAAGCTTACTGGCTACGAACTCGACATTGAGGCCGACAAGGCTGCTGCACCTGCTGCAGTCGTTAATACTGAGCCTAAAGAGAACGTCACTAAGCCGACCGCACCAAAGCTTAAGAAGAAAACTGAACTCGAAAATAGTCTCCTCGAGGCTATCGAAGAGCACGGGGAATAAAGCCAAATATGGCAACAACAAGGAGTCGCATGAGCAATCTGCGGCTCCTTTGTGTATAGGAGGGGAAAACATGCACGAACGTTTAATAACTCACACAGATGTGACTGCATTTATTCCGGGAGAAGTAGAAGAGGCAACATTATGCCTGCCAAGCTCTGAATATCACGAAAGTCTCGAGAATGATCGAATGCTGGAGATCTATGCCGACCAATTGTCACAGCGCTACTACTGGTATGAGCGTACTGCGAGGTCGCTCCATGATGTGCGTCAGTTTGGCGAAGCGCGTGATATTAATGAAGCGATGAAGCACTATCGATTGGCGCGTCTGGTACTGCGCAATACCTTTGGCCGTGACATTATTGCTATGCGAGCTGATTTTGATGATTTGGTGCGCAATGATTCAGAGTTATCGACACTGCAAACGACTAATTAGCACTCTTGACCCAGAAGTACCCAGTGGGTGTTTCTGTAGGCGTGAGCGAAGTACCCAGCGAGCAAAGTAGCAGAACTAGCACTCTTGACCTTTGAGTGCTAATGGCAGTATTATGTATAGTAAGAGCGCGA
>CAZZHV010000029.1:0-15190 GCA_964654135.1 uncultured Candidatus Saccharibacteria bacterium | reverse complement strand
TCTTCGGTTGCATCTGGTGCTCCATATGCAATGTTTTCACGAAGTGTTCGATGGAACAGTAATGGCTCTTGAGGCACATAGGCAATCTTGCTACGCAAATCATCTTGGGTAATGTGCGCAATATTCTGGCCGTCGATAGTAATCGCACCACCATCGATATCGGAAAAGCGCAAAAGCAGACGTGTCAGCGTGGTTTTACCAGAGCCTGAGTGACCTACGAGGCCAATTTTTTCACCTGGTTTGATGGCCACGGACAAGCCGTCGAATAGAGCACCATCACTTCCGTCATGCGAGAACACCACATTCTTAAAGTCAATGCCACCTTTTGTAATGGCAACTTTTTCTGGTTTTTCTGGATCAAGTACCTCAGGGATGATATGCAACACTTCAACCATGTCACGGGCATCGCCTAGGGCACGGTTGTAGTTACGAAGCGCACTGTTGCTGAAGCTGAAAAGCTGGTTTACGATGCTGCTCGTATAGGTCAGAATCAGGAAAACAGTCGCAAGGTCGGCATTAAAGACCAGCACGCTGATAACGGCTACCGTTAGAGACATTGCCGAAATGGCACCTGTCATACTGCTGAAATATATTTGTTGCCTCGCATGACCTCGCATAACTGCCAGTGTGCTAGCGTAAGTGGCGTTGGTGATGCGCCCGAATGCCTTATTTTCAAACTTGCTACCGGAGAAGCTCTTGATTGCCATAACATTGGTCACGTTATCGGCAAGATAGCCAGTTTGCTTGCTTTCCTGGGCTGCGTTCTTTGCGGTAAGTGTACGCACATTTTTAGTAACGAAGATGGCGCTAACCATGTAGGCAAGTGCAAATGCTACAAGGACGATCACAAAGAGCGGCGCGCGATGCGCCAAAATGATTGAAGCAAACACGAGACTCATGAGTAATGGTATGACTTGATAGACAGTAGTGTCAGCTATGCGAATGTAGCTACCGAGCACTTTGTTGGTCTGCGAAACCATGGAGCCGCCAAAGTGATTGGCATGAAAGCTCGCACTTTGTGAAAGCAGATGGCTAAAAATACGGCGAGCGAGGTCTTGTTGAACGTGTGCTTCGAGTTTCCACCCAAAGCGGTCCACGATACGCCACATGATTGCACCACCAAACATGACTAGAATTGCATAGACGACAAGTTCTGGTCCAAAGCTGTTCCACACTTGATGCGGCTGATAGTTATGATGGCTCAGGCGGTTTAATACACTCGCAAGGATGAGGGGCGGTAGGTACTGACCGATGAGCACGGTTAGTGGTACCGACACGAGCAACCCGATGACGAGATGTGGATAGCGCCATGCATGTTGCCAGTACAGTCGCACGGTCTCTTTTGTTATATTCATAGTAATTCCTTAAATTTCTTGTTTATTCTTCGATGAAACCGCCAGATTGGTGATTCCAGAGTTTGGCGTATGCGCCATTTTTTTGCTTAATGAGCTCACTGTGCGAGCCTTGCTCGATGATTGCACCATTATCCATAACAACGATGCGATCCATTTTTTGAATAGTGCTCAGCCGGTGTGCGATAACGATTGTCGTGCGACCCTTCATGAGCTTGTTGAGCGCTTTTTGAATCAGAATTTCTGATTCACTATCGAGTGCGCTGGTTGCTTCGTCGAGGAGTAAGATTGGTGCATCCTTGAGAATAGCTCGGGCGATAGCAATGCGCTGACGCTGACCACCGCTTAGTTTGACGCCACGTTCACCAACCAATGTGTCATACCCATGAGGAAGGTTGTTAATGAATTCGGTGGCGTGTGCTAGCTTAGCGGCTCGCTCAACTTCTTCATCGGTTGCGTCTGGCCTCGCGTAGGCAATATTGTCGCGCAGACTGCGGTGAAACAGAACAGGCTCCTGCGGCACGTAGGCAATGTATTTGCGGAGCTCGGATTGAGCAACATGCGCAATATTCTGGCCGTCGATAGTAATCGCACCACCATCAATATCCGAAAAACGAAGCAATAATCGTGTTAGTGTCGTTTTGCCAGATCCTGAGTGACCGACAAGACCGATTTTTTCACCAGCCTGAATGGTAAGCGAAAAGTCATTAAACAACGCATCGTTGGCGCCATCGTGAGTAAAGACAACATTTTGGCAAACAATCTCGCCTTTTTTGATGCGTACTTTCTCGGGCTTAGATATATCTTTAACTTCGGGATCGACATCAAAGATCTCAACCATTTCTTCGGCGTCTGATACAGATTGTTCGACGGTACGCGTCATGTTGCTAAGATCCCACAGTTCGTTGATCATTTGCATGACGTAAACCTGGATAAGCAACATGGTGCCAATTTCAATACTGTGGCTACTGACGGCTCGCAAGGTTAGGGCCAAGACGCCAATCTGTAGAACACTCATCATGGTGCCAAGTACAGCATCGTTTTTAACGCCAGCAATCCACGAGAGGTATTTTTTGTGGGAGCGGTCGTAGCTTTTAACTTCGTGAATTGTTGCCTCAGAAGTTTCGTTGCCGAAAGCTTTTACCGCAGAGATATTGCCCATTGCGTCGGCGAGATGGGCCGTAAGTGCAGTTTCGGACAATGCAGCCGCCTTAGAGTAGACGAGGCGTCGTGTGAAGAGCTTGAGGTTTAAAATAACAAAGCCGATTGTCCACAGGGCCATTGCGAGAGCGATGACTGGTGAGAAAAAGGCAACGATTACAATTGCGATAACGACATTAGTGAACATGCGCAAGAAACGTAAACAAAACGTATCGGTTAGAACGATGTAAGCGCTGGTGAATTTGTTAACCTGGTTCACGATTGCGCCACTGAACGTGTTGGCATGGAACGCTAAGCTCTGGCTTGTAAGCCAATTGAAGGCGCGCATTTGCAACTGCGGGCGAACGCGAGTCTCGAGATGTGTGAGGCAAATGAGCCCCAGTTCGATGAGGCCTTGAGCGGCCGCCGCGACTACAACAAAGGCGCCGAGGTAGGGACCAAACTCATGCCAATAGTTAACATGTGGCTGATTGTGGATGGCGATGAGGTGGTTGAGGGCCCGAGAAGCGATAATGGCCAGCACTAATCGCTGGAGCGCCATACCGAGTACCCAAGATACGCTTGCACCAATAAAGAAACGGGGAAGGCGCATATTCTCGCGCCAGTAAACCAACAGAGTACGCAACGAAATATTCATAAACAGTCCTTATACTGTTATCGTTTTTATTGTTAAGTTGTGCTGTTTTTGAGGGAGTTGGCGTTGTCGTGAGTGTACGCGATTGCTCCTAGCTTTAAGGCAGCTGCCTTATTGAATGCTTCCTTCTTTTGTAAAGAGGTTAAAGGCCGCCGGCTTGAGTGGCGCGGACGACGGGAAGCATTTCGGTTTTTGATGACATAGTCGTCCTTTCCTTTATGTGATATGTGTAGCAAGCCAAGTGTATCATATGCGTATAACTACTGACAAATGGAAAAGTCTCTGATAAAATAGACAAATAATGCAAAAGATTTTACTATATTACAAATTTGCACCGCTTTCTGATCCAGAAGCTGTTAAGCTGTGGCAAAAGGCTTTATGTGAAAAGCTGAACCTCAAGGGCCGTATTCTTATCTCTAAACACGGTATTAATGGTACTGTCGGTGGCGATATCGAAGACCTCAAGGCCTACGCTAAGGCAACTAAGAGCTACGAGTCATTCAAGGGTGTTACCTTTAAATGGTCGGAAGGTACCCGCGACCATTTTCCCAAGCTCAGTATTAAGGTTCGCGATGAAATCGTGAGCTTTGGAGCTGCCGATGAACTCAAGGTTGATGAAAAAGGCGTTGTTGGCGGTGGTGTTCACCTTAAGCCAGAACAAGTGCATAAACTTGTCGAAGAGCGCGGCGAAGATGTTATTTTCTTTGATGGCCGTAATGCATACGAAGCGCAGGTTGGTAAATTCAAGAATGCTGTCGTTCCAGACGTTCGTACTTCAAAAGACTTTCTTAAAGAGCTCGATAGCGATAAATACGACGAAATTAAAGACAAACCAGTTGTAACCTATTGCACTGGTGGCATTCGCTGCGAAATTCTCTCTAGCCTCATGAAAAATCGTGGGTTCAAAGAGGTTTACCAAATGGACGGTGGCATCGTAAAATATGGCGAAAAATACGCTGACGATGGCCTTTGGGAAGGCTCATTGTATGTTTTTGACGACCGTATGGGTGTTAAGTTTAGCGATAAGGCGAAAGATATTGGCATTTGTGTTCACTGTGGCGACAAAACCAGCAATTATGAGAACTGTGCCAACAAAGCTTGCAACGAGCTCGTACTAATTTGCGAGAACTGCAAAACAGACAAGGACACTTGCTCTGAGACATGTGCTACGATACTAGCCGCTCAAGCCGCCTAGCGTAACTCAATTACTTCATCGGGTATATCTTCGAATGCCGGAAGCTGCATATCCTCAATAGCTAATCTGCCTAATGCTGGCTGTGATCTTAAGATGTCCAAGCTTAGCTCCGGTAGTGCCACTATGGGAGTGTGTGCTGCCAGCCAAGCTTCGGCGCGATTGAGACGAGCACGTGATGTTTCACTAAGTGGAGTGCGTATGGTGTTTTCTAATGGAGCCCTGAGGCTGTCGTACACTCTTTGACCAAGTTCGTCACCTTCGAGTGCATAAGGATAACGTGGTGCGGTATTGTGTTGTGTCATAGGACCTCTGTTTTATCACGCTAAAAGCTTATGCATCTGTGACATATTTCACACTGTCTTGATGATGTAATAGGTATTTTCTTTAGCAAAAGCACGTATACTAAGATTATGAAACTTGTATTTTTGTATGGGCCACCTGCGGTCGGCAAGTACACAATTGGCGCAACCGTAGCAGAACGGGCGGGTTATCGGTTTGTGCATAATCACGTTACGGTCGATATTGCTAAGCTTGTTTTTCCGCATAAAACTGACGAGAACCGTCAGGCCATTTCGGATCTTAAGGACGCATTGCGCCTTGATATTATTCGTGCAGCGGCACAGTCTGGCGTAAGCCTAATTACGACACTTGCATATACGGTTGGTGTATCTGATTCATTTGTTCGCGCAGTCGACAAGATAGTATCGGACGCTGGTGGCGAAGTCTGTTTTGTGCGATTGACCGCTCCACGACCGACGCTGTATGAACGTATGTCGAGTGAATCGCGCATAGCTCTTAAGAAGCCGACTGACCCTAAGTCGCTGGAGCGTAAGTTTGAGCAGGGCGGACTTGATGAGCCTATTCCCTTCGCGAAAAGTACAGAAATTGATACTTCCAAAATGACGCCAGAACAGTCAGCTCAGTACATTATCGATACTTTTGATTTATAATAACCATCGTGACAAGTGATCTTGAAAACAAGTTAAAAGGTTTACCTAACCAACCTGGTATTTATTTCCATAAGGATAAAGCCGGGCATATTATCTATGTCGGTAAAGCGGCGGTTCTCAAGAACCGCGTACGTCAATATTTCCAGAAATCCCGTCGACGTGATCCTAAGACCGATGCCCTGATTGCCGAAATTTACGATACCGACTGGATTACAGTTGAGTCTGAGCTTGATGCGCTTTTTGTTGAGGCTGAAATGGTGCGCCGTTATATGCCGCGCTACAATATTTTGCTTCGTGACGACAAAAGTAGCACATATGTGCGCATAAACTATAACGATCCGCACCCAGCTATTAGCTTTACTCGTCGACCAATAGACGACAAAGCTGAATATTTTGGCCCGTTCTTTAATGGTGGCGAAGTTAAGCGCGCACTGCGTTATTTGCGACGTGTTTTCCCTTATTCGACGCACACTGGCGTGTTGCCGAAGCGCGCATGTTTGCAGTATCACCTTGGATTGTGCCCAGGCATCGAAGAAAATAAGACACCGCTTAATGACTATCGGGCTAATCTGCGCAAACTGATGCAATATTTGCGTGGCGAAAGTGACAAAGTGGTTGCCAAGATCGAGTCTGACATGCAAAAAGCTGCTAAAAAGCAGGATTTCGAAAAAGCTGCCGAATACCGCAACCAGTATTATGCGCTCAAGGCACTCAGCAAGCAGATTGTATTCTCCGACAAGGAATTTTTGGATATTAGCAAAGACCGTGGTCTCCAGGGCATGGCTGACCTACTGAATTTACCAAATGTTCCACGCCGCATAGAAGGCTACGACATTAGTCATATGCAAGGAACTGACAATGTTGCCAGTATGGTTGTCTTTACGAACGGCATGCCTGACAAGGCTAACTACCGCAAGTTTAAGATGCGGATCCCCGGCAACAACGACTTTGCACATATGCATGAGGCTATTTCTCGTCGTTTGAGCGAGAAAAATGTTAAAGCCTGGGGCTTGCCAGACTTGTTTCTGATTGATGGCGGTAAGGGCCAGGTGTCTGCTGCTATTAGAGCCCGTGACGAACTCGGCATTAATCGCCCGATGATTGGTCTCGCTAAGCGTGAGGAAGAAATTGTTGTGCACCTCGAGAAATCACTAGTTGATGTATCCAAAATTGCACTACGCAACCAGAATGCCATCGTTAACGAAAGCGATGACTTTTTGATGATTTTACTGCCCAAGACATCTGATATCGTAAAGCTTTTACAGCGTGTTCGTGATGAATCTCACCGTTTTGCGGTCAGCTATCACTCGGTACTTAAGGGCAAACGTCAGGTGGCAAGTTTGCTCGATGAAATCCCGGGCGTTGGTCCTGTAACGCGCAAGAAACTTATTAAAACATTTGGTAGCCTTCAGGGTGTTCGCGAAGCGAGCAGAGCAGATATTGTCGCCGTTGTTGGCGAGGCTCGCGCCGATCAAATTCTAGCAGGCCTACCGAAGTCAAAAAGTGCATAGTAATCGCACTCTTGCACGAGTATGATACGCTACATATATGTTTACGAGCGACTTTTTTGCGGGTAACCGCGAACGATTGTGTCAACTCTTTACGGGCACAGCACCAATCGTTATCACTGCACATGGTTCATTACAGCGAGGAAGCGATGAAGCGTTTCCATTCCAGCAAGATACTAATTTTTGGTATCTGACAGGTATTAACGATCCAGACGTGATTCTCGTGATAGATAAGGGGCGTGAATATCTGATTGTACCTGACATTAGCGATGTACAAGAGATTTTTGATGGTGGTGTTGATACTAAAGAGCTGACACGAATATCTGGGATCAAAACAATTTATCAGGCAAAAGAAGGCTGGAAACAGCTCGAGAGCCGCATCAAGCGCGTCCAACACGTTGCGACACTTGCGCCGCCAGCGTCATATATTGATGTTTGGGGTATGTACACTAACCCTGCACGCGCGAGCCTCGCTAAACGCCTCAAAACTCTTAACGAAGACGTTGAGCTCCTAGATTTACGCACGCACCTTGGCCGTATGCGTATGGTGAAACAACCTGTCGAGATTGAAGCTCTACAGAAAGCGATCGACATTACAATTGATACGCTTAAAGATGTCACGAAGCCGGCAAAGCTTTCTAAATACTCCTACGAATATGAGCTGGAAGCCGATATTACGCAGGGTTTTCGCAAGCGTGGCGCAGGCGGCTTGGCGGGCCATGCTTTTACGCCGATTGTAGCTAGCGGCAAACGTGCTTGCACTATGCACAATGTCGAAAATAATGGTGCATTAGCGAGTGATCAGATGATTGTCCTGGACGTTGGTGCCGACTATAACCAATATTCAGCTGACATTTCCCGCACGGTTATCTCGGGTGAGCCAACACGCAGACAGCGGTCAATACATGAAGCGGTGTTGACTGTACAAGAATATGGATTCTCGTTGCTCAAGCCAGGTGTGCTCATGCAGGAGTTCGAAGAACAGATTGTTACGTATATGGGCGAAAAGCTACGTGAGCTTGGCCTTATTAAGACGGTCGACGAGGAAAACGTCCGTAAATATTTCCCGCACGCAACGTCTCATTTCCTAGGCCTTAATACGCATGATGCAGGCGATTACCAGCGCCCACTTGAACCAGGAGTAGTGATTACGGTAGAGCCGGGCATTTATGTCCCCGAAGAGGGGATTGGTGTACGTATTGAAGATGATGTGCTGATTACCGAAGATGGCATTAAGATATTAACTGATCGTTTACCGCGAAAATTGGCTTCCTGAGCCCCTAACCCGTGATACAATAGGTACCAGATAATGAAAAACCAAAGTTTTATTTATAGGTTTTTAGTGCGCTGGCTTGTAAGCAGTCTTGGTCTCTGGATCGCGGCTGGCTTCCTAGGTTCGCACATCAGTTACAACGGTAGTATGTGGGTTATTGTTTGGGCGGGTTTCTTCCTGGCAATTATCAATGCTATCTTGCGACCAATTATTGTTATTTTCTCTTTGCCAGCTATTTTGATCACACTCGGATTATTTATGGTCGTCATCAACGGCTTTATGGTTTTCCTGGTAAGTAAACTGTATACACCCCTGGAAGTTAATAATTTTTGGGCGGCAGTACTTGCCGGTATGATCATTGGCTTGGTAAACTATCTTGTAACGGCTATTTTGGAGAACAGAGAACGATGAATATTTTTAACTACATTGCTATTGCGTCAATGCTACTCATGACATTACTTATTTTGATCCAGACTCGCGGTGCGTCTTTGGGCGCTGGTCTAGGCGGCGGTGGCGAAGTCAACACTGAGCGACGCGGTACAGACAAGACTATTTTTCAGATTACGATTATCACAGCTATTGTTTTTTCCGGGTCATTGATCGCGGGAATTGTAGCTGTTTAAGCGAAACGGAGGGCTAAAACCCATATGGTGAGTCGTGCCTTCAAACTTCGTATCCGTCGCCGTTTCCGTATACGTAAGCGGCAGGTTGAAGAACTTGGAATTCAGACAGAAGAGCAGCTAGAGCGTAATTTCTTTAAGCGCTTGAGCCACTTGCGAGAAGTTCGCCGTTTTGTGGCGATCTGGATTGCGGTTATTATTTTGCTTGGATCGTTGTTGATTATCCAAATTCGTGCACTTGGTGGTTATTATCAGACCTTGCAACCAGTGCCAGGCGGTATTCTTAACGAAGGTGTTATTGGTGCATTCACTAATGCCAACCCAGTGTACGCTACATCTGCGGTTGATCAAGCGGTTTCGCGACTTGTTTTTGCTGGCCTGTATTCATACGACAACAACAACCAATTGGCCGGTGATTTAGCCGATGGTCCATGGCAGGTTAATGCTACCGATACCGTCTATACTGTGCATTTGCGCCCGCATCTTACTTGGCAAGATGGCCAACCCTTAACTGCGGCCGATGTTGCATATACATTTAGCGTTATTCAAAACCCCGATGCTCAATCTCCGCTTAACGCGAGTTGGCAGGGCATTAAGGTCGAAGCAGTTAACGACAGAACCGTTACGTTTACGCTGCCTGAGCCGTTTAGCTCATTCCCGTATTCTCTCACGACAGGTATTATTCCAAAACACGTTTTGGCCGACACGCCTATGAACGAAATGCGCACCGCGCAGTTTAATACTGCCAATCCCGTAGGTGCTGGTCCATTTGCCTGGAGCGCTATTGAGGTTACTGGCAATTCTTCTGACAATCGTCGTGAGCGCATTGCACTGCGTCCATTTGATGCATATCATGGTGGAGCGCCTAAACTCAGCAGCTTTGTTGTGCATTCATACCGCAGCCAAGGCGATATGGTAAACGCCTTTAAAGACCAGGAAATTAACGCTATGGCTGGCCTCGATGAAGTGCCTGCCGATCTTAAGAAAGATAAGAACGTTCACAGCTACGGCTTGCCTTTAACTGCCGCTGTTATGACATTTTTCCGTACTACAGAAGGTGTTTTGGCTGATGCATCGGTGCGCAAGGGTTTGGTTCAGGGAGCTGACACTAACGCTATCATTAAATCCCTTGGCTACGATACGAAGACCGTTAACGAGCCATTCTTGCAGGGGCAGCTTGGCTATGATGCCAACTATGCTCAGCTAGCCTACGATAAAGCTGGTGCTGCCGCTACATTGGACGCTGCTGGTTGGAAGGTTGGCGCAGGTGGTATTCGCTACAAAGATAAAATGCCTTTGACGTTTAAACTGTATGCACAAGATACAACTGAATATGCAAGAGTCGCTAAGCAGCTACAGAAGCAGTGGAAGGCAATCGGTGCTAATGTTGATGTCCAGATACAGGGCATGGCTGATTTCCAGAGCACGCTAACGTTCCATGGCTACGATGCATTGCTCTACGGAATTTCCATTGGCAATGATCCTGATGTTTACGCATACTGGAGCAGTACGCAAATTGATGGCTTGAGTGGTACAAAGCTGAACTTCTCCGAGTATAAGTCAACGACTGCGGATTCATCACTCGAAGCTGGCCGTACTCGTACCGATGCAGCGTTACGCGCAATTAAATACCGTCCATTCTTGCAAGCTTGGCAAAAGGATTCACCAGCGCTAGGCATGTATCAGCCACGCTTCTTATATATTACCCGTGGCCCATTGTTTGGCCTTAAGGAACACTACATGAACGTGCCAGCTGATCGCTACAGCAGTGTGAGTGATTGGATGATTCGTCAGGTGCCGGTCTCTCAGGCCGAGCGCGAAAAGTAGTCTACGATTATTTCTTGAGGAAGTTGAGTGCCATAAAGAGTGACGCGAGGTGAAAGCCCTGCATCACTTCACTTTGGTCATTGATAATATCTTGTAGCTTAGAAAGTGGCATTTTGATAATGTCAAAATCAGCGCCAGTCTCATGTTCTTTTAGTCCGTCAAATGACCCACCTTGGGCCAAGAAACAGTGGACCTTATTTGTATGTGTTGCGGGATTGGCATACATTACCCCTGTTTTTGTTATGGTAGCGTTCTTTAGGCCAATTTCTTCCTCTAGCTCGCGACGCATTGCTACCAGTGGGTCTTCGCCATTATCTGCCATACCACTGACAAGCTCTAGCACGGTTTTATTTGCGCCATAGCGATAGTGTCGCAGTAGGGTCACCTCGCTATCGTCACCAAGAACCACGCAATTTACCCATTCGCCATATTCCAAAACATAATAGGGAGCTATTTCGTGGCCATCAGGGGTAAGGCAGGTGTCTGCACGTAGCTTTAGCCAACGGTCATTTACGATATATGTAGAATTGAGGGTTTTCCATTCGGGAAGGTCGTCGTTGTGCATATGAATTCCTATTTTGGGTAAGTATAGCAATAAATGCGTCAGGTGGGGAGGGTCTGTTTTCTGGTGGCAACTAAGGCTTTACGGACTTGATTCTGTTGGAGGTGAAAACTTTCGCAGGAAGTTTTCACAGATATTCATTCAAGTCCTCAACATCTACAAGAAATAAAAAAGACCAACTGAAGTTGGTCTTTTTTATTTGGTGCGGACGAGAGGACTTGAACCTCCACGAGTTTTACCCCACTAGTACCTGAAACTAGCGCGTCTACCAATTCCGCCACGTCCGCGCGAAATCTAACAGAGGTAATTGTACCGGCTCATCACAATTTAGGCAAGAGCTTTATCTGTTGGCGCGGAACTCTCAGGCGAGTCAATGTAATATGTGCTATGATTGATGTTAGTGATCAAAAAACAGGGGTAACATCTTCGATGAGTAAAGTAGCACATTATCTGCAAGAGCATTTATTGGGTGAGGTTATGACCTCTCAGGATGCGAGGCGATATTTTGCAACTGATGCCAGCGTTTTGACAGTGACGCCGGCAATGGTGGTCTATCCACGCAATGAAGCCGATGTTCGCAAGACGGCTCGTTTTGCGTGGCAGCTTGCAGAACGCGGTCGTGTTATTCCTATTACAGCTCGTGGTTCTGGTACTGACCTTGGTGGTGCGGCACTTGGCGCGGGCATTATTATGGCATTTCCAGCGCATATGAATCGCGTACTTGAAATGGACGACAAGAGTGGCATTGTTGCTGTTGAGCCAGGCGCTAATTATGGCAAGGTGCAACAGGCAATCAAGACGCACGGCCGGTTTTTGCCGCCATACCCAGCTAGCTTAGAATACTCAACTATTGGTGGCGCTGTTGCCAATAACGCGAGCGGCGAAAAATCTTTTAAATATGGCGCAACTCGTGACTATACTCGTGGTTTGCGCGTCGTGCTGGCTAACGGCGAAGTTATCGAAACAGGTCGCTTGTCGAAGCGTGATCTTGCTAAGAAGCTCGGTCTTACCTCATTTGAGGGCGAAATTTATCGTGCGCTTGACGCACTTATCGAAGATAACCAGGAAATTGTCGAAAAGATGGATGCTGACGTTACTAAAAACACGTCCGGCTATGCGCTTAATCAGATTAAATTGCGTGATGGTACATTTGACCTGACGCCTTTGTTCGTTGGTTCGCAAGGTACACTTGGTATAGTCTCCGAGATATTGCTCGACACAGAAGTATTTAATCCACGTCCGGCACTATTTGTAACGCACTTTGATAGTATCGAAATGCTCCAGACGGCAGTGCTCGAGCTTCGTGCTTTGCAGGAAGTGCCAAGTGCTATCGAGATGGTAGACGGCAACCTGCTAAACCTTGTCGAAAAGATCAACCCTAACCAGATTCGTGACCTAGAGAAGCCATATCCGCAGACAATGCTGTTTGTCGAGTTTGACTCACCTGAGCGTGTGCAGAAGAAAATTCTTAAAAAGGCCGAGAAGATCTTGGAACGATACGGCAACAACACCGTACTTGAGACTAATCCAATTGCCCAGGAACAGTGGTGGGCGATACGATATAGCTCAGCAGTTGTAACGGGTCACGCCGAGGGTCGACTCAAGGCTTTACCAATTATTGATGATGGTATTGTGCCGCCGGAGCGCCTCGGTGAGTATCTAGAAGGCATTTATAAGTTGTTTACGCGCAATCATGTTCAGGTTGCGGTTTGGGGACACGCCGGTGATGCTAACTTACATGTTCAGCCATTCTTGGATCTTAGCCAAGTAGGCGATCGCCAGACAGCCTTCAGATTACTCGACGACTACAGCAGCATGCTGCTCGAATTGGGCGGTAGTACAAGCGGCGAGCATAACGATGGTCGTTTACGCGCGCCGTACGTTCGCAAGCAGTACGGCGACGAAGTGTACGGTGTTTTCCAAAAAGTTAAGCAGATTTTTGACCCATACAACATTTTGAATCCTGGTGTTAAGATGAACGTAGCTCTAGATGATGTGAAGCGCGTTATGCGCAGCAATTACACGATTGAGCACCTTTCTGACCACTTACCACGCTCCTAAAAAATACTTGCATTTTCTCTGTTAAATAGGTATAGTAGAGCAGTACTATTTGCTACGCGGACGTGGCGGAATTGGTAGACGCGCTACCTTGAGGTGGTAGTGATCGAAAGGTTGTGGAGGTTCAAGTCCTCTCGTCCGCACCAAAGAAAAAAGACTAGGAATTCCTAGTCTTTTTTCTTTGGCTTGACCGAACGGAGAGGACTTAAATGAATATCTGAAAAACCTGCCAGTGGCAAGTTTGCTGCGTCCAGAGAACAAGTCCCCGAGATCGGAATGCTATAATTACGAAATGAGAATAAGACACACGGTAATCTTTACTTTTTACGAAACCACCACGGAGGAGCAAAAAAATGAGGTAGTGTCGCGCTTGCATGAAATGGGCCGTTGGCTTACTGAGAATCTCGGTGTCACTAACTGGGTCGTCTCTGAACACATTCCCGAAACATTCAAAGAAGGGCGAGCGCATTTACTCCAGGATGGAATCTTCCCAAGTCTTGACGCGATGAAACAACATGCTTTGTCGGACGTACATAAACGGGTCGTCGAGTTGACGCCAAAAGTATGCGACTGGATGACTGTAGACACGATTGTTGACGAGGTTTAGTGCCATGAGTAGGGCAGATTTATCTTCACTTCTTGATGTGCGCCAGAACCAGCTGACTGTGGAAATATCCGTCGGCGATTCTATTGATACTAAGGCCTTGGGCCTTCTCGCTGGTAATGTCGCGATTCTTATTTATATAGGGCAGGCTAATGAGCCGAGAACCTGGTGGAGCATAGTGCTTGTGGCTAGCTTTTTGTTGGCATCTGTTCTCACTATCATAGCTATTTGGCCTAGAACGTATGCAGGCACCAGCGTTAGCATTTATGACCACCCCGAGTACGTTAACCTTCCGAAACTGCAGTTAATAGAGCAGCTCTTGGCGGATACAGAAAAGGCAATCAAGAAGAACGAAGCCGTAAACAAAGAAAGACTACAGTATTGCAAATGGGCATTTTGGGTCGCAATGGCAGCTTCATTATTCTTATGCGCGGTGCTATACTTGAAATTGATATGAATAAGCACACAACCACTCAAGCAAAAGGAAACGGATCAGGAGCAGCAGGCGCGGGCCTGCCAGCAAACTTCCCAAAGCCTAATGCTACGCAGGTTATCATAAAAGGGTTGTAGGCATATCTCCACGTACCAAAACAGGCCATTTATGGTCTGTTTTTCTATAAAAACTAGTTTTTTACGCATATTTACTTTAGACAATGCGAAGTCTTATAGTATATGCACAGTAACGTAGGATACATATGACAAGTCCAAGCGCGGTTGCCATTATCGAAACTCCATATAGCTACATAGTAGAAGGTCGCCCGAACCAACCCGGTGAACTTGCGTATGCCGGCAAGCTTCAGTTGTTCGGTGGACATAGTAACGAGGCTCCAAGTGAAACGATCCGTCGTGAACTATATGAAGAACTGGATCTTGAGCTTGCGGCTGCGCCAGAGATTCTTTGGGCCGGAGAAGTAGAAAGTCAAAATCGTACTGGTGATGCGGTTTCGCGTTACGTAAGCCTTTTTCGTGTCTGTATTAATTCAACAGCCGAGCTTAATCTGAAAATTCCTGGGGAAATTGTTGAAATTCCACGCAATGAGGTTGCACTCCAAGATTATAGCGACCAACTGACGCCTTTTGCGCTTTCGGCGCTCCAAAATGCGCTCAATGGTTTTTACGATAGTGTTCCCGAATAACAGGGGTTGCAAAAACAGTATATATTTTGTACAATATCCTGGTAATCGAATGGGTGATTAGCTCAGTTGGCTAGAGCATCTCGTTTACACCGAGAGGGTCGGGGGTTCGAGTCCCTCATCACCCACCAAAGAAAAAAGACTAGGAATTCCTAGTCTTTTTTCTTTCTTGAGTTGTAGGACTCGAACGAATATGCGTGAAAACTTCCTGTGAAAGTTTTCACTTCACACAGAAAACGAGTCCCTCATAAAGTAATTACCAGCGAATCAGCCGCCACCAGTTGGTGGGCTTTGGTATATCCTTGTCCACAAT
>CAZZHV010000028.1:0-15634 GCA_964654135.1 uncultured Candidatus Saccharibacteria bacterium | reverse complement strand
AACGTTTACATCGCACCCTAAGGGCACGGCTTACGCAGTCTTGTCACACCTCACTTCATCCGCTTGGATGTGGTGCAGTCGCCAGCATGTGTACTGTCACCGCGAAGATGACATCGAAGTGAATGACGATCAGCGCCTGCAACCTCATGACTGGGTCGTTGTCACCCAGGAAATAAGGCGCCGCTACTGTGAGAAACAGCAGGTATGCCATGCCGCAGATGAACACGATGCCGCAGATCAAGTCCCACCATGATCCCTGTTCTGGCCACCAGTTGATGACAGTGTGTTGCACCCAGTTTTTGGCGACCAGGTTGTACATGTAGCCGAGCAAGGCTGCGGTGAATGGACAGATTGCAACTGCAAAAAGCTGCGTGCCATTCCTGTAGTGATAGCGAGCCTTGTACATGGCGTTGATCCAGCAGCAGAGCATGAAGATCACGGCGATGACGCCGATCACAATGCCTCCGACTGCAGCGGCAAATCCCCACATCATCAGGTAGAACACCCAGTAGGTGTACCCGATGCCGATGAGAACGGCTGCTCCCTTGCCCATGGCTAGTCCCTCGATCCCTTGCTCTTGGCGTATGCCAGGACGGATTTTGCTTGCTGAGCGGCTCGCGCCAGCTTCCACCAGAGATCCGGGTGGATGTCGTTCGGGCGAACCCGATTGACATTGACGACGCGCTCGACAGGGCCGTTGACCCAGTTGTCGCCATCGAACAGGAAGCCGGACACGAAGGCCCCGCTTTTGGTGATGGCGATGATAGAACTGCCCTTCCTACGGCTCTCACTGTAGAGAACCTTAGCGGTCTCTTCATGAGTACTGAAGCGCAGCTTCGGCGGCAGGAACAGCGGTACCCAGGGCCGGGACTTGGCGTAGGTGATGGTTTCGGTGCCATCGACTTGACCCCTGTCAATGTGCGCAGCAATCTCCTCGATGGAGTTTGCCAGCTCGACAAAGATCGCCTCGCGGTGATCGCCTTCGCACTTTCGCTCGTCGATGTCCTTCTGCTCTTTTGCAGAAGGCTTGCTGCCGAGGGTGTCGAAGGCCTTATGCTTGAAGCGGTTATAGCGCGAGTTGTGGTTATGCACGACTGCGTTCCCTTCGGTGAGGTGTGACTGAATTGTTCAGGTGCGGTGTGCGTTCGTATAGAAACAACTCCAAATATATGGGGTTACACCGATGTTAATTATACTATTTTGAAGTAAATTTTGCAATGTTTCTGGAATTTTGCAAGTGGT
Organism: uncultured Candidatus Saccharibacteria bacterium; assembly: GCA_964654135.1. GTDB lineage: Bacteria > Patescibacteriota > Saccharimonadia > Saccharimonadales > UBA4665 > CAMLQK01. The sequence goes on along the minus strand of CAZZHV010000028.1, from coordinate 14,392 downwards.
TTGTGCTATAAGTATTGCGGAAGCTGAAGATCAGCGGTATAGTATGAGAAAATGCGTAGCATGATAAAACACAAACTAGTACTAGCAAGTCTCACCTTAATGGTTGCCTCTTTTGTCGGCCTATCGATGAGCTCTGCTGCCTATGCAGCCCCAGTCCAAGCGCCACCAGTAACAACAATGGCGGCTTGTACTAACGTTACCCCTAAGACTGCCAGCGATGAGCTCAAGAGCGCTCAAAAGAACAACAACGGCATGAACTGTATTATTTCGACGTACATTAACCCTGTGGTCGCCTTTTTGGCCGCTATGGCCGGTGTTGCTGTAGTTATCTCTATCGTTGCTGGCGCTATTCAGTATTCTTCTGCCGGTGGTGACCCAGGTAAAGTTGCCGCTGCACGTGCTCGTATTACCAAAGCTGTTATTGCACTTCTTGCGTTTATTTTCCTATACGCCTTCATTAACTACCTCCTACCGGGTGGTGTTAACGGCTAGATGCCTCAAGGATTCATATGATTACACTTATCGCGCCAATCACAAATATTTTCTCAGCCGCATCTGCTGCCTGTACCAAGAACGGTTTCTTTGGTTTTCCACATTGGTATCAGTATCTCAATGTGCAGCAAGTTGATATTAACGGCACAAAGACCTGCCAGGTCGTTAACTTTAAGTTCCCTGGCGACCTTACCCTCGTAGTATTGGCTATCCTCGACATCATGTTGCGCATTGCTGGTATCGTGGCTGTCGGTTTCGTAATTTATGGTGCCATTCAGTACATTACTTCTCAGGGCGAGCCAGATGGCATTAAGAAAGCTCAGAATACAATCGTTAACGCGCTTATCGGTATGGTTATCGCCATCACCGCTACCGCTGCAGTTGCCTTTATTGGTAACTCACTAGGTGCAAAATAGGACAAGTTATGAAAGAACAGCTGTACCACTTCGCAACACTCATCAACACCGATTCGTTGCCAGGCTCAGGCCAAAACGATTTTACAAATGGTCAGACTGCCAAAATCCGTACTATTGTCTTTGGTATTTCCGGCGCCATTGCCCTGCTTATTATCGTTATCGCTGGCTTCAAGTACATTACCTCACAAGGCAATCCACAGGCTGTCGCTCAATCTAAGAACGCGATTATCTATGCTGGTGTCGGTCTGACAGTTTTACTGCTTGCCGATGCAATCGTAGCCTTCGTAGTAAAGAGTACAACATAATGAAACGACTTATATTAAGCCTCGCATTATTACTTGGTCTTGCTGGCGGTTTCGCGTTAGCGGTCCCTGCTACTTCTCAGGCCGCTGGTGTGTTTAGCGGCGCATGTAGCGACGCAGACGCCAAAGGTTCTGCTTTCTGTGCCGATGCTAATAAAACATCTAACCCTATCAGTGGTAAAAACGGCATTCTTTACAAAGTAACTCGTATTATTTCAATTATTGCAGCTATCACCGCTGTTATTATGATGATCGTTGGCGGTATGATGTATATCACCTCCGGTGGTGATACCGGTAAGGCGGACAGCGCCCGGCATACTATACTCTATGCTGCTGTCGGCCTGGTTGTTGTTGGTGTGGCGCAGGGTATCGTTGCCCTCATTGTTAATACGGTCAGCAAATAAGGAATAAAATATGAAACATAGACTACTCATCGCCCTATCAATTATCACGCTTGGCGTAGCTGGCCTCATGGCCTTTACACACCCTGGCATTAGCTTTGCTGATACCAAATCAGACGTATGTGGTGGAGCCGCACTTGCCGGCAGTAGTTGTGCAGGTGATACTACCTCACTGACAACTACCATTCGCAACATCGTTAACCTTTTTAGTATTATTGTGGGCATCGTAGCTGTAATCACTGTGGTTGTCGCAGGCTTTCGTTACGTGACCTCTGGTGGCGACTCAAGTAAAATTGCGGGTGCCAAAAACACCCTTATTTACGCCATCGTAGGTCTCGTAATTGTTGCTTTATCACAGTCAATTGTGCGCTTTGTCCTCAGTAAGACGCAGTAAATCAGTTGCAGGATGTGTTGAAAAAACTACAGTTCTTGTGCTATAAAGATAGTAAGCCTAAGAAAGGAATACATTAAATGTTTAAAAACTTACGCAAAACAATTGCTACTGCAGCGCTTGCGATCACAATGCTCGCAGCTCCATTGGCTGTTCCAGCCATGGCATCAGCAGCCTCAGACATCCAAGGTTGTCTGTCTAGCGGTGCATCACTTACAGTAACCGCTGGCGGTACCTGTAGTGGTGGTAACAACGCGACTGGTACTGAAAAGGTTAACACCATCATTACCACTATCGTTAACATCTTCTCAGCAATCGTTGGTGTCGTATCAGTAATCATGATCATCTACGGTGGTTTCAAATACATCTCATCTGGTGGTGATTCTGGTAAGGTTACTGAAGCTAAGAACACTATCATCTACGCCGTCATCGGTTTGGTAGTTGTAGCACTTGCACAGTTTATCGTACAGTTCGTACTCAACAAGGTTACTGGCCAATAGGCTACTAACCCACAAAGCAAAAGCCGCCCTCTGGGGCGGTTTTTTGTTGGGTTGGAATTGTCTTGCAATTCTGACGAGCCTGCGATATCTTTTTGGCGATGGGCACGAGCGTAGCTAAGGTTCGTGCCCTGCCCTTTAAGCTCAATACTCTAGAACACAATGTTTCTGTATATAAAAAAATCACCGCTCCTTGCGGGCGGTGATTTAATGTACTGACAAAGTTTCGGCTAAAGAACCTGGATCTTCTTAACAGTATCTTGTTTAACCTTAGAAAAGCTAATGGTAAGAACACCGTCCTTAAGAACAGCTTCAATTTCCTCTTCTTTAACAGCAACTGGCAAAGCAATGCTGCGTGAGAATTCACCCCAGTAACATTCTTGTACGAAGTAGTTCTCTACGTCATCTTCGTTACCGGCAGAAAGTGTGCCGCGAATGCTTAAGGTGTTGTCGGAAATGCTTACGTCCAAGTCGTGCTTGTTCACGCCGGCTGTACGAGCCTTAACGACCAAGCGTTCGCGTGTTTCGTAAACATCAACGGCCAGCTGACCTGGAACCATGTCATCAGTGTCATCCCAGTCATCCTGAGCTGCGGTTGGTTGAGCTGCTGCAGGTGTGTCGACAGAAACAACAGAATCATCATCGCCCAAAAATGCTGCGGCTAACTCATCCTCTTCCATTAGCAGGTCATCGTCGCGGTTGCGTCGCGCCATAGTTGTTACCCTCCAAGTAATTATTTATACGATAGTCTTGCGTTTTTGTGTTATTAGCAGTATAGCTTAGCAATCGTGCACCATCAACCGAAAACAACCATATTTACAACACATTAAACACAACATGAGCGTTTTTGAATACATTATTAGTTACATAGCACCCCACAAGTGCCTCTATTGCAATAATATGGGCTCGCTTTTGTGTCCAGGCTGCCAGAAGCGCCTGCCGCAAGACGTCCCACAATGCTATATATGTCGCCAACCTTCCCTCGCCGGCCAAACATGCTGTTCTGGTAGTTTGCTAGCTAGCGTACGCTCTGTGACACCGTACGAGCGGCTAGCGCGTCAGCTTGTGTGGCAGCTCAAGTTCAACCGCGCACGCGATGCTGCACGAACAATTGCAATAATGTGCGACGCGCAATTTGAGAAACCGAGCGACACAATCATCACACACGTGCCGACTGCTAATAGTCGTGTTCGGCTTCGCGGCTACGATCAGGCTAAGCTCATCGCAAAACACTATGCCAGGATCTCTGGCCTGCCCCACGCGACCTTATTGGCTCGTGTATCAGATGTAAGGCAGGTTGGTGCGAGTGCTCACCAGCGAAAAATGCAACTAGACGGTGGTTTTCGGGTTTTGCGACCAAATAGCGTTCAAAATGCTAAAATCTTATTAACTGATGACGTAATTACAACAGGATCGAGCCTCGAAGCGTGTGCACAAACACTCATTCGAGCGGGCGCCCGTGAAGTACACGCTATCACTTTTGCCCGAGCCTAATTAAGACTTGGCTTTGCCCAAGAAAGCTGCTATAATCACCTCTGTTACGCCGCGTTTGTACGACAAACATATGGAAGGGTGTCCGAGCGGTTTAAGGAAACGGTCTTGAAAACCGTCGTGCCGGCAACGGTACCGTGGGTTCGAATCCCACCCCTTCCGCCAGAGATTATTCTCATAATATGTATGCTACAATAGCGTAAACCTGGAGAGGTACCCAAGTGGTTGAAGGGGACGGTTTGCTAAATCGTTAGGGGGGAGCGATCTCCCGCGAGGGTTCGAATCCCTCTCTCTCCGCCAAAGAAAAACAGATCAGTATTTGCTGATCTGTTTTTCTTTCTTTGAGGGATTCGATGGAGTGATGAGGCGGGGACAGATGCACGGTAAACTTCCTCTAGCGCTTATGCTCTCGCCCATGTACAATACCAACTATGAATGGGGATAAACCACAGGCACCAGAAGAGGGTAACTGGCAGTTTAAGTCTGAGACTGCTAATACTACTACCCCTCCGCCGAAACAAGAGACAGTTTCCGATCAGGCAGCCGAAGTTCCAACGCCAACTAATCAAGTAGCGCAAACGCCAGCTGCCACCGAAACGGCACCAGTGCCTGTCGATGAGTCGCCGGCGCCAGTGGCTACCCCTGCTCCTGTAACAAATCAGGATGCAATACCAGATCAAGTTATTGCCGAAGAGGGCGACTCTCTTGATACGCCAGCTGCCACCGAGGTAAGCTGGTCGGCCTCAGAGTTTATCGCACACGAGAAGGGTGCACTCTGGTACCTCGTACTCGCCGGCATAGCCGTGGTGCTTGTTGCTGCCGTTTACTTCTTGTTTCACGACTTGGTAGCAGCCCTCGCTATTATATTTGTGGCAGTTATCTTTGGCTTCTTGGCCGCACACAAGCCACGGGTGCTCGCCTACCACATTGGCCCAGAGGGTCTATCTATCGACAATAAAATGTACTCGTTTAGCGACTTTAAGTCCTTTGGCGTCGTTAACGAAGGCGCTTTCTCAAGCATTACTTTCATGCCAATGAAGCGCTTTATGCCGAGCCTATCCATCTACTACCCACCAGAAGAGGAAGAAACGATTGTCGACGCCTTATCAAACTACCTGCCGTTTGCGCCAGTAACCCACGACCTTGTTGATCGTTTGATGCACCGCATTCGCCTCTAAAATACATGCGTATCTCGGGTAAAACTCTCTTTCGACGCATTGGTCGTCTTGAGCTAATAGCGTTTATCACAGGATTCGTCCTGATGGCCTATGAGTTAGTCGCGTCACGTATATTGGCACCAACTATTGGCACTTCCATCTATGTTTGGACAAGTGTTATTGGTGTTATGATTGCCGCACTGGCCATTGGCTATGCTGTTGGCGGCTGGCTGGCCGACCAGCGAGGCAAGCAATACGATGTCGTCTGGCTGTTGCTGTTTGCAGCACTTTGCGTGCTTATAACTGGCATATTCTATGTCGGTACGCTCGAAAGTGTGACGTTTATCACTCACGACCCACGTTTGCAGGGAGTTATCGCGGCAACGCTGCTCTTTGCGCCTGCTAGTTTTATTATGGGCACCATTAGTCCCTACCTCGCAAAATTACGTATCAATTCGCTGCATACCACTGGCCGTTCGGTTGCTATGCTGAGCGCCTGTAACTCCTTAGGTGGCATTACTGGCACCTTTTCGGCAGGTTTTGTATTCTTTAGTTATTTCGGATTACACCAGACGCTCTTTTTGCTAACCATCCTACTCATTGCCTCTAGTTGGATTGTTGTTTCCACTGGCCGAAGAGGTTTGCGTGCACGTATTCTTGCTACCCTTGCATTGACGGTGCTCGCACTGCTGCAGCTAGTTTCAACAAATCCTGCGACAATCATCGCAGATATCGATACCCCGACTTCTCACTATCAAGTCGCTAAGCTTGCCGATCATGGACGCTCGGTTAACGTACTCATAGCTGGCCCGGGCGGTTTCCAATCGGGTACGTATACTTCGGGCAACAAAGACCTGGTGTTCGGATATACACGCAAGCTGGCCGAAGTTGTAGCGGCCGCTCCCCACAAAGATCGCATCGCTATCCTCGGAGGCGGTGCTTTTACATTGCCCGAGTATCTAGGACGCCACTACCCTAACTCCCAGATAGATGTTATCGAAATTGATCCCAAATTACCCCAAATAGCCAAACAATACTTTAGGTACCAACAGCCAAAAAACGTGCAGGTAATTGCCCAGGACGCTCGTGCATATCTTGAAAAAACAGACGCTGCGTACGATGTCATCCTTGTCGACGTTTATAACGATGCATCGGTGCCGTTCTCGCTTGCTACCAAAGAATATGCCGCCAAACTTCGTCACACACTAACAGATAAGGGTGTTGTTGCAGCAAATATTATTGCTGGCACTAACACTGCCTGTAAGCCCTTGCTAACGAGCATCCAGGCATCGTACGCTAGTGCCTTTGCGCGCGGTCGTTATTACCCTATGGAGACGTTGTTGATGGAGCAAAAGCAGAATATTGTAGCCGTTTACAGTAATCAGTCTCTCGCTTGGGCAGATGCGATTCGTGGTCAAACAACCGCTACCGTGTCGAATAGCACGGCTTTAACAGATAGCTTTGCTCCGACAGAGCGACTTATTCAGAACTGCAAATAACCTATTTTTGAGCTTGCTTCTCGATCAATGCCTTAAGCTCAACAATTGCGTCGAGCTGCTGCTGGTTGATCGTCATAAGTGCTTCAATTTCTTTCTTGGCACGAACGTTCGTCTCGTAATCGTGTTTTGCCATAACGGCGCTAATTGCGTCTTGTCGCTTGGCGGCAATTAACAGAATTGCTCCCTGCAGACCAGCTAGCATAGAAAGGAACAGGTTGAGCAAAATGAACGGATATTTATCCCAATGAGAAATCGGCAACACGGTGTTGGCAATGGCCCAGACAGCCATAAAACCCAAAAAGCTGAAAACAAACAGCCAACTACCCATGCCGTTTCGTAGCCTATCTGCGGAGCGATCTCCGTAAGAGAGAGATTTTTTGTGTTCGTCGTGCCAGTTATGTGGCGCGAAAGATAGGAGTGGGTTCTTCATAGCTTCAGTATAGCAAAAAACCTCCCTGGCAATCAGAGAGGTGAGAATTTACGGTGCTTCGGTGGTCAATTGGATGTATACATGGAGCTTTCGCTGCCAATCCAATTGACCACCGGCCTGACGAATCAGGACTTGTCCTGCGTTACTTCTCGGTCAGAACGTCGAACGTTCCCGTGCCTTTGCCGCCGGTGTTCATGTCGAAGGCTTCGATGCGGTAGTTGGGGTTTTTGCGCAGCTTGCCGCATGTGAAAGACCATGTGGCCTTCCCCTCATCGTCAGCTGCCCCACTGCTGTTGGCGATCACACTGTTCTTGTGTGTCGCCAGGGGATAGAGCGCCTTGACGCTGTAGCCACCGCCCGGCCGAATGCGGCTGATCCTGACCTCGACGGTTCCGTTCTTGCTGCCGTAGCAGTTGCCGCCATTAACGACGACATTCAACGGATCCGGCGAATTGTCGGGCTGGACGACGCCTCCGTTGGAGTTTCCTCCGGTGGTGCCTCCTGAGGTACTGTCACTGGAAGAGGGGTCGCAAGCGACTGCTCCCAGAACCAGTGCGACGGCACCGACAGGCAGTGTGATGGATCGTAAGCGGATGGACCGCATGACTACTTTCCTTTCGCCACGTGCAGGACTGTCGTATTCTACACGACATGTAGCCCCATCCAAAGCATGATCGCTATGACCTAATGCGCTTGGCTATGGCTGTGGCGCTGATCTCCCCTTCTAGGTACATATCACCATAGGCGCCAGTGCCCTCTTCGAAAAATATAAATTCAGTGTTTGGTAAATTACCCTGCTTCTTTTCTGCAAGCAATTTTGGAATAGACGATAAGTCGTCTCGTGTGACTACAAAGTCAGGCTGCAACGCAACAATATTGTACCGATGGCGCCTTGTGGGACAGTAGTCTTCGTAGCCGAGCTCTTCGCAACATGCGCAACTACCCTGGCCGTGGCAAGTTACAAAGTCGACGAGCGGAAAATACAGGTTGCTCTCTGGCAAGGGCATAGTCTGCATTGCTACGCCACGAGCTCTGTTGCCCCACGAAAGCGTTGGCTTTGGCGCTCCACCCTTATCTGTCACGCGCGATTTTCCTTTTGCTAAGGCCTCGTCGGTATCGACAGAAATAATCATGCGAGTTTTAGCGGCAGCTGCAAGTTGCACTGCCTTACGGTCGTCCTCAGTTACGACCTCTTCCATGCCGAGTACTGCCATTGCCCCAAGCGCTCGACAGCGCGTAAGACCAATAACATGGTTATTGTGTAAATTATCGAACCCACCAAGCCCGTAAATGATCTTCAAATCTTGATCTCGCCAAGCAGTAACAGTACGGGCGGCCTGTTCATACGAACAGTCGTCAAAATCACCAATGTCGGTAATCCGGCCCTCAAAGCTACTCTCGATAATTTCTTGTGCCGGTACAGCACGAGGCTCTCTGTCAGTCATGACTATCATCATACTTTGGTTGCCCCAAAAACAAAAACCCACAATAAGGAGAAGAAACGTTTTCACAGGAAACATTTCACACCTAGTGTATAAAAAGAAAAATACCCCATCCGAAAATGAGGTATTTTTCTTGGTGTGCCCGGCAGGATTCGAACCTGCGACCTCTGGCTCCGCAAGCCAGCGCTCTATCCAGCTGAGCTACGGGCACGTAGTTCAACAGAGGTAATGATAGCATATTTGTTTGAATATGCCAAGAGCAAGAAAAAGGAAATTATTTTTAGTAGGGGATTCGATACTGTTCGAAGAAATGTTTTCGCGAGAGAGGGATTCGTTCTCTGTATGAAGAAAGCTTGCCACCGGCAACCTTTCCCGTTCTTCATCAAATCCCACCAACCCAGAGAATCTAAAAGAACCAGCAAGAAGCTGGTTCTTTTAGATTGGCGGAGAGAGAGGGATTCGAACCCTCGATAGAGTTGCCCCTATACCGCATTTCGAGTGCGGCGCACTAGACCAACTATGCGACCTCTCCGCATCTCTGTTATTCTAGCGCACCTGAACTCTTAATTAAAGCTGTAGACGCCGATTATTGTCACGGTTTTGCCATTCACCAACGGGTGGGGTCTGCGGAGGTATGGTTGGCGCAGTTGGGTCTGTTGGCGGCAAGCTGTTAAGCGCCGCCGGTTCTGGTTGCGGTGACAGCGCCGGTTTACGCGTAACGCGTAGCCAAACAAGGAGGCCAACACCAATAAGTACTTCAGCGATGGCTATGCGGAGCCACCAGTAGCGCACATCTGTTAATAGAATATGTACGATGTCAGTGATCTTAACCTGCAATGCGTCGGTACTTCCAGAAATTTTGGTAATTCCTTCACCTATGTACGAGCTAATAAATCCAAGTAGAATAGAAAAGAGTACGCTTACTGCGCCAATAGCCAGCACCGTGATGCCGAGGCGCTTAGTCCCTGCCCTACGCGGACTGCTTAAGAAGAACACGCCGATAGCTGATAGCGCGGCTACACCGCCAAGAATATACACTGCCTTAATTGTCCACTGGTAGATTGTTGGAATAAACGAGAGGCGTGTGTACAGTGGCTGGCCATTTTGATCTTGAATGCTGCCGGCAGTCATAAATGCATTACCAAAGAAGTCGCTGCTCGTCATGAGCGAACCCTGTACCATGCTATGAATCGTCTCTGTTGATAAGTCCGAAGGTCGACAGGTTAGCGTATAGAGGTCCATGCTCCCAGAGTAGAACATACGTGCCTGTGCAGCACTACAAATAGGCAGGCCTGCCGCACGATTGGCGACATACGCACCCACATTATCAGCTGCCTGTGCCTTGGCGCTTGTTAGGTCGACATTAAACTGAGGTGTTTTAGTGTCACCTTGTAGCCACCCGTAAGTGCCATCAACAATGTTATCACCAGTTTTTTGCAATAGATTCGGCGTAAAAGCAGCCTTTACCGCATCGGTTACTCCGCTGTCGTTAAGTGGTAATGCAGTTCCTAAAACAGATTGGTTTTGCAAAAACACATCGTCAATGAGCACGTCGTAAAGACCGCTATCGCGGACTGCGCTTTTTACAAGATTGGGATTGCCAAAAACCAGCATGGCGCTTAGCGCGAGCCCGAAGCTAAAAAGTGTTACTGGCAATAAAGAAACAGATAGGCGAAGAAAAAGTGATCGAAACATACCTTTAGTATACGTCCATTCCTGAAAATGCGGCCAAAACCTCTGTAATTGGTACTTTCCGGCGAGTTAACTTGGAAGATTTAAGCACAACTGGTATCATATGGCTATGGATGAGAAAGGGTTGGGACAGCGTCTCCAGGCGGCGCGTTTGCGCGCTGGCATGACACAGCAGGCGCTCTGTCAAAAGGCTAATTTGAGCTATTCTACGCTCACAAAGATAGAGCGCGGAGCTATTAAGTCTCCTTCTATTTTTACGATTCAAAATATATCGAGTGCTTTGGGCGTTAGCCTCGATGAGCTACTTGGTATTACCGGTGTTACGCCAACCAAGCCAAAAAGTCGTTCCGCAAGTGGTGTAGAGTTCGTGTACTTCGATATTAACGGATGTCTCGTGCGATTCTTCCACCGTGCCTTTACCGAACTCGCAATGCGCACTGGCGCCTCTGCAGATATAGTTGAAACGACTTTCTGGCATTACAACGATCAGGTTTGCCGCGGCGAAATGACCATGGCCGAATTTAACGCCATTCTCGCAAAAGAACTCAAAACCGACCCGATCGACTGGATCGAATACTACATGGAAGCCATCGAGCCTATTCCAATCATGGACGAGACTGTTCGCTGGGCTGCCGAGCACTACCGCGTCGGATTACTCACGAACATTATGCCGGGCTTTATCAAAATTATGCGTGAGCGCGGGCTCCTGCCAGATGTAAGTTACGACGCAATTATTGATTCTTCCGAAGTTAAAGTTATTAAGCCCGAAAGTGGTATCTTTGCAATTGCTACTGAGCGAGCTGGCGTACCTGCCGAGAACATTCTCTTTATTGATGATTCCCGCGCCAATCTTATGGCCGCCGAGAAACACGGTTGGCATGTTCTTTGGTTTGACGATTACCGACCCGACGAATCAGCCGAGCGAATCCGCGAAGCACTCAAGTTTCCAGAATAAGTAAAAAAGCCCCGGTCTTCCGGGGCTTTTTATTAGATAAGACGTTTGCGCTCAGTAAGAATTGTCTCAAGACGCTTTTGGGCGTCGGCGAGTTGTTCACGAGTCTGCGCTACGACGTGCGCCGGTGCATGGTCGACGTACGATGCGTTGCCGAGGCGGCCCTCGAGACGCTGAATAGCATCTTCTTCGCTCTTAGCCTGTTCATTCAAGCGAGCCTTATAGCTAGCGGCCGTCTGCTCGTCGATGTCCAACCAAGCCTCAAAGACGCTCTGTGTGAGCTTAAGACCCCTGCCCTCGCCAGTTATCTCAGTTACGGCTTCAAGACGAGCCAGACGCTTCAGGAGGGCTTCATTGGCACGCAAAGCAAGCGCATTACGATACAGCAGCGTGCCGTTGGTTGTGCCGATATTCTTTTGCATAGCTCGCGCCTCTGTAACTATAGACTTAACGCCCTCAAATGCCGCCGCAGCTTGCTTGTCATATGATACGGTTACTGGCCAACTGCTTGTGGCTACCAGCGTATCTTGCTGCCACACGAGTGTCTGCCAGATAGTTTCGGTAACAAATGGCGCAAACGGATGCGCAATCTTAAGAATAGACTTGAGGGCATATGCCAAGAGACTAACGTTCTCCTCGGCCTTAGATGCCTCGATATACCAGTCAGCGAAATCATCCCAGACGAAGTGATAGAGCGTGTCGTAAGCCTCGGCAAAACGATATTCGTCAAGAGCCTTAGCAATCTCATCGGTAGATTGTTGTAACTTACTCAACAACCAGTGATCTGCGTCGGATTTTGGCTCAACTGCAGATGTCTCTATGTGGTGATGCGCAGTTTTATCTTCGATATAACGAGCTACATTCCATAGTTTATTACAGAAGTTGCGGGCATCTTCGATCTTGCGAGGGTCATAACCACGGTTAACCGCTGGTGCCCGCCCGGCAACAATACCCATACGCAATGCGTCGGAACCATACTGGTCAATAACTGGCATTGGGTCAACGACATTGCCAACGCTTTTGCTCATCTTGGAGCCGTCTTCGGCCATCACATAGCCGTGAATGTACACAGCTTTAAATGGAATTTCACCCGTGACATACAAGCCAAGCATGAGCATGCGGCTAACCCATGGATAGAGAATTTCGCCACCAGTTTCCATAAGATCTAACGGATAGAAGCGTTCAAAGTCGGTGCTGTTTTGATCACCGAAGTTAAGCGTGGCATATGGCCACGAACTACTGCTAAACCAAGTATCGAATACATCAGGATCACGGCGGTAGGTTTTGCCATCAATCTCTAAAATTTCCTGGTCCACTTGATCGTTATAGACCCAGTCATCCTGGTCGTCGACATTCTGGAAGGCAGGAATTGGTATACCCCACGCAATTTGGCGCGAAATATTCCAATCCTTAAGATTTTTGAGATATGTAATCAGCTGCTCTTGCTTAGTAGCTGGGTAAAAAGCTATCTTTCCAGCTTCAAGTGCTTCAATAGCTTTAGCGGCCAGCGGCTGCATATCGACAAACCACTGATCTTTGAGAAGCGGTTGAATGACAGTGCCGCACTTGTAGCAGTGGCCAACGTTATGAACGTGACCTTCTGTTTTAATCAAAAAGCCCTGCTCTTTTAGACTTTCAGTAACTAAATCGCGCGCCTCAAGTACAGGTAAACCACGATATTCCGAAGGAACATCAGCGCTCATAGTACCTTCAAAGGTAATAACACTTGGCATTGGCAAATCGTGACGCTTACCCGCCTCGTAGTCGTTGGGGTCATGTGCTGGCGTAATCTTAACTGCACCAGTACCAAATGCGACGTCAACGAAATCGTCGGCAATCACCGGGATTTCGCGGTTTGTCAGCGGCAATTTAACTGTTTTGCCGATAAACTTGGCATGGCGCTTGTCGTCTGGATGAACTGCAACTGCAGTATCGCCAAATAGTGTCTCAGGACGTGTAGTTGCTACGGTGAGTTCACCGCTTCCATCTGTTAAGGCATAGCGGATAAACCATAGACTACCCTTCTCTTCTTTGTGCTCTACTTCGATATCAGCAAAAGCAGTACCGTGAAAAGTACAGTAATTAACGAGACGCTCACCCCTGTAAATCAGACCTTCATCCCACATCTTTTTAAAAGTTGTATAGGCACGGGTCACAATTTTGTCATCAAGAGTAAAGGTAAAGCGGCTCCAGTCGCAGCCAACACCCATGCGCCGAAGCTGATTTTCGAAGTTCATACGGTTTTTGCCGACAAATTCAAAAATATTCTCGTACAATTCTTCGCGTGTAAAGTCAAAACGGCTTCTTCCCTCTTTGGCAAGATGCTTTTCATATACTGATTGCGTCTCGAATCCAGCATGATCGGCTCCCGGTACGAGGATGGCATCCTTGCCGCGCAGTCGCTGGTAACGAACGACGATATCTTCTAGCGCTACTGTAAGCTCGTGGCCAAGATGCGCGTTTGCGTTCGCATTTGGTGGCGGCATGACAATACTAAAGGCCTCGCCCTCACCTTTTGGCGTAAAAGCTTGAGATTTTTCCCATAGCTCATAGATGGTGCTTTCGTATTGATCTGGTTCGTAAACTTTCGGTAATTTCATGCGACGTCCTTATGTTGTTTGCGCTGGCGTCTGCGCAGAATATGAAAGCCAGCGTTTATCTCTTACAGCATAGCATTGATACGGCTATTTGACCACTGTAAACACTGGCCACCGCACTAATCGCGGTAGCCATAAAAGGCTAGTACCATTTCACATGAAAACTTTGCCCATAAAATAGTAAGGCTTTCATGTGAAAACTTAGCAAAGCGTGCACAAGCAATAGGTATTGCACGTATACCTCGCATCTTCCTAAGTTGTTTTCTCACTTTTTGTTTTTGGACGTCTGCATAGTAGCCCAGGCTCCTGGCACTTGCAAGCCTATTTTTGCAGAAAATTACATAGAAAGGTTAGGGGAGATATCCAGAGTGTATGGGTCGGCCGTAGGGCGCCCGTGCATGGCATGAAAACAGCCAAGTGTCGCAATCATAGCGCCATTGTCAGTGCAGAGCTTGCTATCTGTGTAGGAAATAGGAATAGGCAAACGTGCCGCGAGCTGACGTCGCAATTCAGGGCTAGCGGCAACGCCGCCGGCGATCACCACTGAAGCAGGGGAGAACTCCTCAAACGCCATAATCGCCTTATCGACAACCGTCTCAACGGCGGTGCGCTGAAAGCTGGCTGCAATATCAG